>DATFCO010000221.1:0-8420 GCA_035253005.1 Rhodanobacteraceae bacterium | reverse complement strand
CCTTCCATGCGCCTCGACATCCGACATGTGATCCTCGATCGCGACGGCGTCCTGAACATCGAGCGCGACGACGGCTACATCGAAAACTGGTCGCAATGGCGATGGGTTCCCGGTGCGCTCGAAAGCCTCGCACTGCTCAGTTCCGCCGGCGTGAGCATTTCGGTCGCCACCAACCAGTCCTGCGTGGGCCGCGGCATTCTCGGCCGCGAAGAACTCGATGCCATTCATGCGCGCATGATCGAGGAGGCGGCGCGGGAAGGCGGCATCTTCGATCGGATTTTCGTGTGTCCGCACGCGCCGATGAGCGGATGCGGCTGTCGCAAACCTGCGCCCGGAATGCTCCTGAGTGCGCTCGACGCAAGTCGGATCCCTCGTCACGCCACGATCGCGCTGGGAGATGACCTGCGTGATCTGGAAGCTGCGTGGGCGGCGGATATTCCAGCCGCGCTGGTGCGCACCGGAAAGGGAGCAGTCGCGGAAAAGGCCGTGGCATGCGCCGGAGTTCCCGTTTTCGCGGACCTGCGGGAGTTCGCCTCTGCGGTCCTGTCCAACTCTGTCGCCGACGCGAATTTCAGGCCCGTATGAGCATCGAGTCGGTCTTTGCGGAGAATCGCAACGTGATGCATGCCGCCGCCATGCTCTCACCGTTGCTTCAGGACGTCACCGCGGTCCTGCAAGAATGCCTGGTTTCGAAAAACAAGATTCTTGTATGCGGAAACGGCGGCAGCGCCGCCACCGCGCAGCACTTCGTGGCCGAACTGGTGTGCCGTTTTCGCGATGACCGGCCCGCGTTGGCGGCCATCGCGCTCACCGCGGATTCGATGACGTTGACGGCGGTGGGAAACGACTACGGTTACGAGCAGATCTTCGCGCGTCAGGTCGAAGCCCTCGGTGCCCCGGGCGACGTTCTGGTAGCGCTCAGTACCAGCGGCCAATCGCCGAACGTGATCGAAGCGGCGAGGGTGGCACGTTCGAAACAGTGCAAGGTCGTCGCGTTCACCGGCATGGACGGCGGCGCGCTGGCGCCGCTCGCCGACGTTGCGGTGCGGGCGCCCTCCCAGGTCGTCGCGCGCATCCAGGAAGTCCACGACGTGTGCATCCACGCGATCGCCGAAGCCCTCGAACAAAACGCGTGCGGAGCCGGCCGCGGATGAATGTTCTGACGCCCAGTCTGGATCGCGTGTCGTTGACCCGCATTTTCCGCACCGCGCGCGAGCTCGACGTGTGGGTGGTGGGCGACATCATGCTGGACGAATATGCGATGGGCGACGTCGACCGGATCTCGCCGGAGGCGCCGGTGCCGGTGTTGCGGGTGGGACACGTCGAAGATCGTCTGGGAGGAGCCGCCAATGTCGCGGCGCAAGTGGCGGCGCTGGGCGCGCGGGTCAGCCTTGCGGGACTGGTCGGAGCGGATGCCGCGGGCGAGCGAATCCTCGAGCTTTGCAAGGAAGCAGGCATCCATGCACGGGCGATACGACAACTCCAGGGCAGGCGGACTTCGCGAAAAATGCGTGCGCTGGCGCGGAGCCAGCAACTGGCCCGGCTCGACTGGGAAGACCTCGCACCGTGCCCGATCGGAGAAGCCGAGCGGATCATCGAACGGCTCCGGGAAACGCCGGTTCCGGATGTGATCATCGTCAGCGACTACGCGAAAGGACTGCTCACGCCGGAACTCATCGATGCGATCGCGCGAACCGCGCAACTCAGCGACGTGCGCATCGTCGTGGATCCCAAGCGCCGCGATTTCGGCGCCTATCGGGGCGCGAGCATTCTCACGCCGAACCTGCACGAGCTGGAACTGGCTGCGGGAGAGAAATTCGATCCCGACGACACGGCGTCCATCGCGGCGTCCGCGCGAGCGCTGGCCCTGAGCTGCGGCGCCGAAGCGCTTGTCGTCACCCGTGGAGAGCGGGGCATGCTGGTGGTGCCGGCACACGGATCCTGTCATTCCGTTTCGGCCCGAGGACGTTCGCTGTTCGATACCACCGGCGCGGGCGACACGGTCGTCGCCGTGCTGGCTACGTGTCTCGCTGCGAAAACGACGCTCGTCGATGCCGCGCAGATCGCCAATGCGGCCGCGGGCATCGCGGTCGGCAGGATCGGAGCGGTCAGCATCGCGCCGAACGAGATCATCGAATTCCTGAGCGGAGAAAGCACCCACAAGGTGCTGAGTCACGCCGAGCTCGAATCCCGCGCGAACCGCTGGCGCGCGGCCGGCAAACGCATCGTCTTCACCAACGGCTGCTTCGATCTGCTCCACGCGGGCCACCTGTCGCTTCTGCACCAGGCCGCGCAGCATGGAGACGTCCTGGTCCTCGCCGTGAACAGCGATGCTTCCGTGCGACGGCTCAAGGGATCGGATCGGCCGCTGATTCCGGAGCGAGAGCGCGCCGCATTGCTGGCCGCGCTGAGTTGCGTCGACGCGATCACCATCTTCGAGGAAGACACTCCGCTGGAAGTCCTGCGGCTCGTTCGTCCCGATGTCCTGGTGAAAGGCGAGGACTACAAGGTCGAACAGGTGGTCGGGCGCGATCTGGTCGAGTCCGGCGGAGGAAGCGTCGTTCTCGTGCCGCTCCTGCCCGAAAGATCGACCACCGCTCTCGTGGAGCGGATCGCGAGCCGAGGTCTGGCCCACTAGGCCATGTCTGCCGCTGCACCTGATCCCGACAAATCGCCGATGCAAACCCATCGAAAGTCGCGGCCGGTGCGTGCCGCGCTTCGCTTTCCGTTCCGCCACTTCGCGCCGCAATCCATCACAGCCCTGCTGCTGATCGGGAGTCTGACGGCGCTGCACGCGCTGTGGCTGCACGGCATCGCCTATAACAGCGATGAAAGTCAGCATCTGCATGTTGTCTGGAGTTGGACGCAGGGACTGCTGCCCTATCGCGACGTATTCGACAATCACGGACCATTGTTCGGCTTGATCAACGCGCCGCTGCTGGCGCTGTTGGGCCAGCGTGCGGACGTGGTGTATCCGATGCGGCTCGCCATGTTGCCCTGGTTTGTCTTGTCGCTGGTCTCCGTGTACGTGCTCGGGCGCCGCTTGTACGGACGGCATGCAGCTCTGGCGGCTTGCGTCCTGACGGCGCTGTATCCGGCCTTTTTTCTGATGACCGCGCAGGTGCGCACGGATTGCATGTGGATCGCGCTTTGGCTGGCGGCAGCCGCGGTGCTGTTTTCGTCGAGCCCGACTGCGTGCCGCTGGTTTGCCGCCGGCGTGCTCGCCGGCCTCGCATTGTGCGTGTCGCAGAAAACCGTGCTGCTCCTGGCCTGCTACATCGGAGCGGCCTGCGCGCTGATGCTCATGAAACGGCGCCGGCCCGCCGGACTTCCGTGGAGATGCGCATTGGCAGGCACTATCGGACTGCTGTTGCCGCCTGCCTGTTTCTTTGTCGCATTCGCGATGCTGGGCATTCTCGGTTCGGCCTGGTACGGGTTGGTGCTCCACAATCTTCTGCCGCTGCCCGAGCGCCCCTATGCACTCGTGCGGCACATTCTCTACTGGCCTCTGCTCGCGATGGCGACCTGGCTTGCGGCGAAAATCGCGCGCGCTGCGTCGCCCCGCGCCACAGCGCGCGGCGTGCTGTTCCTGGCCAGTGCCATTTACGCATTGACGTTGTACGCGTGGTGGCCACTGATCACGCGCCAGGATCAACTGCCTTTCATCGCAGGGTTCGGGGTGGTCTTCTGCGGCGAATGGTTGCACCGTATGAAACCCGTTTGGCTGGGCCGGATGGCGGTTGTCGCTGCCGCGATGGTTTTCCTTGCGCTGCTCGCACAAGGCTCGCCACCGCTCAGTGACGCACTTGCGCACCAGCGCAGCCAACGCGCACTCGTCCTGCAACTCACGGCACCCTCGGAGCCGGTAATGGATGCCAAAGGCGAAACCGTCTTTCGGCGTCGGCCCTTCTTCTACGCGCTGGAATCGGTGACCCGGCAGGGACTGAAAGACGGGCGGATCCCCGACACCCTCATCGCCGACTTGAAAAGCACGCGCACGCACATCGTCGTCGCCTGCGATCTGCCGCCGAAGGATGCCGCGTTTGTCAAGGCGAACTATCTTCCGGCGGAAAACGAAGTGTATGTCGCCGGCCTGCGCCTGCCCCCGGAGCAAGATACGCGCACCATTCGCATTGAAGTCGCCGGAGATTACAGACTGGTTGCGCGCGAGGGAACGTTGCGCGCCTCTGTCGATGGTGACGTAATCGCTGACGAGTGGCGCCTGTCGCCAGGCCCACACTCTGTTCGTACCGATAAAGCAGTCGCCGCAGTGCTGGTGTGGGCGCCGGCTTTGAGACGCGGGCTCAACATGGCGGACCTATAGGCGAATGCCACCGCGATGGGAGCCCACTGACCGGGCGATGCAGCGTCTTGTCTCGCTGTCGCCGACGATCAGGCCGTAGTGCACACTGATCGCGTTCAGCGCGATTTCCTGCTCCGCCGTTTCGATGTCCGCTTGCCCGAGCGGTTTCCATTTTCAGCCAGCTCGATCCAGGTGGGCGCGTGGTCGCTGGCCTTCGGCAGCGCGCGCACCCAGCGGTCGACACCGCCGGCCTTCAGCCGCAGCGCCAGATCCGGGCTCAGCAGCAGGTGATCGATGCGGAGGCCGCCGTTGCGTTCGAAGTGATTGCGAAAATAATCCCAGAACGTGAAGATTTTCTCTTGCGGGTAGAGAGTGCGGATTGCATCGGTCCAACCTTGGTCCAGCAGCCTGAACCAGCACTCGCGGCTCTCCGGTTGCAGCAGCGCGTCCTTCTTCCAGGATTTGGCGTTATAGATGTCCAATTCATCGGTCGGCACCACGTTGAAGTCGCCGGCCAGCACCGCGGGCTCATCCCGCTCGATCAGCTCCGCAGCGCGATCGATCAGCCGCTCGAACCACTCCAGCTTGTATTCGAACTTCGGTCCAGGCTGCGGATTGCCGTTCGGCAGATACAGACACGCGACAGTGATGCCGTGCACCGTCGCTTCCAGATAGCGGCTTTGATCGTCTTGTCCACCGCCCGGAAGTCCGCGGCGGCTCTCCACGGGTTCCGCACCGCGGCAAAGGACCGCCACGCCATTCCACGAGCGCTGGCCGTGCCACACCGCGCCATATCCCGCATCGCGGATCGCCGCGTGCGGAAACAGTTCGTCGGGCGTTTTCAGTTCCTGCAGGCAGGCGACGTCCGGTTGCTCCCGCCGCAGCCATTCCAGCAGCGCCGACAAGCGCGAACGAATGCCGTTGACATTGAAAGTCGCGATCTTCATTGCATGCTGCTCATGCTTGTCGATAGTGGCTTCGAAGCGGCGGAGGAAATCATGCGAGATCGTTTGCAATCGTAGGGCGTCTCGAGACGTGGTCAAGCCGCGGATTGGCGCGGTTCAGCGCACCCCGGTGTATTTTGATCGTCTGCACGAAGCCTGCGTCTCCACGTGTCGTCGACGGCCGTAGCGATAGGGAGTCTCGAGCACAATGGGCAGTCAACCCGCAATGAACCGAAGCCAGCGAAAGGAAGCGACGGGTTCCAGGAGTTCCCCCGATTCGCAGCTCCTCGAGACCGCGCGCCTGCGCAGACTTTCCGCCGAGCGCGTCACCATCGAGAATCTCTGGCCGGAAATCGACGGCGGACGCCATCCCGTCAAGCGCGTGGTCGGCGATGTATTCGAGGTGTGGGCGGACATCTTCTGCGACGGCCACGAGGTGCTCTCGGCGTGCGTGCGCTACCGCGACGTGCGCGGACGCGGCAGCCGCGAAGAACCGATGCGTCTGGTGGACAACGATCGCTGGCGCGGCGAGTTCCGGCTGGAGCGCAACACCCGTTATCGCTACACCATCGAAGCCTGGAGAGATCTGTTCGCGACCTGGCGCGAGGATCTGCTGAAGAAACGCAAGGCCGGACAGGAGATCGCGCTGGAGTTGCGCGAAGGCCGCGAACTGGTGCGCGAAGCCGTGGCGCGCACGCCCGAAGTACTGGACGAATGGTTGCGGCGTCTGGAAGCCGCGACGGAATCCGCGGCGCTGGAAACCGCCCTGCTCTCGGAAGAACTCCTGACGCTGATGCGACGCTGCGGCCCGCGCACCAATGTCACGCGCTATCGGCAGGAACTCGAAGTGGTGGTGGATCGCGAGCAGGCGCGATACGGCGCGTGGTACGAGATGTTTCCGCGTTCGGCCAGCAACGACGAGCGCCGGCATGGCACCTTCAACGATGTGATCGCGCGGTTGCCTTACGTGCAGCAACTGGGTTTCGACGTGCTGTATCTGCCGCCGATCCATCCAATCGGCCTGTCGCATCGCAAGGGTCGGAACAACGCCTTGCAGGCGGCACCGGGCGATCCGGGCAGTCCGTGGGCGATCGGTTCGCCGCAAGGTGGACACACGGCGATCCATCCGGAACTGGGCACGCTGGAGGATTTCCGGCGGCTGGTTTCCGCCGCGCGCGGATACGGGATCGAAATCGCGCTGGACTTCGCGGTGCAATGCTCGCGCGATCATCCGTGGATCCGCGAACACCCGGAATGGTTCGACTGGCGGCCGGACGGCAGCATCAAGTACGCCGAGAATCCGCCGAAGAAATACCAGGACATCGTCAACGTGCATTTCTACCGCGGCGCCCTGCCCTCGCTGTGGTTCGCGCTGCGCGATGTGGTGTTGTTCTGGATGGAACAGGGCGTGCGCATTTTTCGCGTCGACAATCCGCACACCAAGCCTGTGCCATTCTGGGAATGGCTGATCGGCGAAGTGCAGGACCGCGATCCGGGCGTAATCTTCCTCTCCGAAGCGTTTACGCGGCCGAAGATGATGAAGAAGCTGGCCAAGGCCGGCTTCACGCAGTCCTACACCTATTTCACCTGGCGCAACACAAAGGCCGAACTGGTCGAATACCTGACCGAACTGACCGACGACATTCCCAAGGAGTACATGCGGCCGAATTTCTTCGTCAACACGCCGGACATCAATCCGCCGATCCTGCAGACCGGCGGCCGGCCGGCGTTCCGCATGCGTACTGCGCTGGCCGCCACGCTTTCGAGTCTCTGGGGCATCTACAGCGGCTTCGAGTTGTGCGAAGCGGCGCCGATCCCCGGCCGCGAGGAATATCTGGATTCGGAGAAATACCAGATCAAGGCGCGCGACTTCGACGCGCCGGGCAACATCAAGGACGACATCGCGCGGCTCAACCGAATCCGCCGCGAAAACCCGGCGCTGCACCAGTTAACCAATCTGCGTTTCCATCCCGCGCACGACGACAACATTCTGTTCTACGGCAAGATGACGTCGGATGCGAGCAACGTGATCTGGATCGCGGTGAATCTCGATCCGCACCGCGCGCACGAGGCGAACATCGAACTGCCGCTGTACACGCTTGGCCTGTCCGATCAGGCCAGCGTGCAGGTCGAAGACCTGCTCGAAGGCCATCGATTCGTCTGGAACACCAAATGGCAGAAGCTGCGTCTGGATCCGCAGGTGACGCCGTACCGGATCTGGCGCATCACCGCGCCGGGACGCGTGCAATGAGTGCGCGCCCTGCAGGCACGTGAGCAATCCGCATGGACGCGCGCGCACAAATCCAAAACGAAACGTCGATCAACCGCGACGATCCGCTCTGGTACAAGGACGCGGTCATCTACCAGTTGCACGTCAAGGCGTTCTTCGACTGCAACAACGACGGCATCGGCGATTTCGCCGGGCTCACCGCCAAGCTCGACTATCTGCAGGAGCTGGGCGTCACCGCGGTCTGGCTGCTGCCGTTCTATCCTTCGCCGCTGCGCGACGACGGTTACGACATCGCCGACTACCGCGATGTCAATCCGCATTACGGCACGCTGCGCGATTTCCGCCAGTTCGTGCGCGAGTGCCACCGGCGCAATCTGCGCGTGATCACGGAGCTGGTGGTCAACCACACCTCCGACCAGCACCCGTGGTTCCAGCGCGCGCGCCGCGCCAAACCGGGTTCGTCATACCGCGATTTCTACGTCTGGAGCGATACCGACCAGCGCTACGCCGGCACGCGCATCATCTTCCTCGACACCGAACGTTCCAACTGGACCTGGGACGAGGAAGCGCAGGCCTATTACTGGCACCGTTTCTATTCGCATCAGCCCGATCTGAATTTCGACAATCCGCGCGTGCTCGACGAAGTGACGCGCGTGATGCGCTACTGGCTGGAGATGGGCGTGGACGGACTGCGTCTGGACGCGGTGCCGTATCTGGTGGAACGCGAGGGCACCAACAACGAGAACCTGCCCGAGACGCATGAAGTCCTGAAAAAAATCCGCGCGGAAGTGGATGCGCGTTTTCCCGATCGCATGCTGCTCGCCGAAGCCAACCAATGGCCGGAAGACGTGCTGCCTTATTTCGGCAACGGCGACGAATGCCACATGGCGTTCCATTTTCCGCTGATGCCGCGCATCTACATGGCGATCGCGCGCGAGGACCG
>DATFCO010000220.1:0-45224 GCA_035253005.1 Rhodanobacteraceae bacterium | reverse complement strand
CGGGCCGTTAGCTCAGCGGTAGAGCAGCGGACTTTTAATCCGTTGGTCGATGGTTCGATCCCATCACGGCCCACCATATAGCGATCCAGCCGCGTCCCACGTCATCCCCGAGACTCGATGAAACCCGCATTCCTAGCGGGTTTTTTTGTGCGTGATGTCCTCTCTCATCCCGTTGCAGCCTGCCGAAAGTTGGGATACCGTTGGGGATACCGGAGCTGATTTGCATCGGTTTTCTCAATCGGTATCCCCAAGGACAGGAATCTTGAAGAAAGTAGCGAGGTTAACGGATGCGCGCGTGCGTCAGGCTGCGCCTGGAGATAAGCCTTACAACCTGTACGACTCGGGCGGTTTGTACCTGACAGTTTCTCCAACCGGTTCGAAGTGGTGGCGTTTGAAGTACCGGCACGCTGGAAAAGAGAGACGGATCGGATTAGGTGCATATCCAGAGGTGTCGCTGTCGAACGCGCGGGATGCGCGAGACAAGGCCCGCATGGCAATACGCGCAGGCAACGATCCAGGCCTGTTGAAGAGGGCCGAAAGCGCCAGATTGAAAGTTTCTGCTGCCAACTCGTTCGAGGCTGTTGCCCGCGAATGGCTGGCCATGAAGAAGAGCGGGTGGGTTGCGAGCCAATTTGAGAAGGAACGGCGGCGGTTGGAGATCCACGCCTTTCCCTGGATCGGCAAAACACCCATCGCGGATCTCGGTACCGCAGAAATCCGTCCACTGCTCGATCGCCTGGTGAGGCGGGGGACGCTGGACATGGCGCATCGTTTGCGCCAACAAATTAGTGCCGTCTTCCGGTATGCAGGGCGCGATGACCGTGTCAGTCGGGACCCGGCGGGCAATCTGGCAGGCACCTTGCCTGAGCACAGCAAACGGAGTTATGCGACGCTCACTGATCCAGATGACGTGGCTGCATTGCTGCGTGCCATCGATGGTTTTAAGGGACAGTTTCCCACTGCTTGCGCATTGCGTTTGGCCCCGTTGTTCTTTGTACGCCCCGGGGAACTGCGCGGCGCCGAATGGGCGGAAGTGGATTTTGCTTCGTCGGAATGGCGGATTCCAGCCATGCGGCGCAAACTCAAGAAAAAGCTGAAGGAGGATCCACAAACACCTTCGCATGTGGTGCCATTGGCTAGGCAGGCGGTCAAAATTCTTCGCGAGCTGCATGCACTCACTGGCCACGGAAAATATCTGTTCCCGGGGGTGCGCGATCCCAAACGCCCGATGTCGAATGCGACCATCAACGCCGCGCTGTGCCGCCTTGGCTACGACGGGGAAACCATGACCGGACACGGGTTCCGGCACATGGCATCAACGCTTCTGAACGAGCTGGGCTGGAATCCGGACGCGATCGAGCGACAGTTGGCGCACAAGGGGCAGGGCGTGCGAGCTGTTTACAACAAGGCCGCGTACATGGAGGAGCGTCGGAAAATGATGCAGGCATGGGCAGATCACCTTGACACCTTGCGTGCGCTTCCTCTTCCTTTGAAGCGATGCGCGTAAAAAGGGCAGGTGATAGAGAGAAATCGTAAGTCCGCGTTGCAGCCGATCTCGACTCAATAAGTAAAAGAAAGAAGGTATTCAATGGTGACGACTGCCAAGAAGCGAATTACTCTGCGTGAACTGCGCGAAAATCCCGAGCGTTACCCAGGAATCTTGAAGACTGCGGAGTCTTTCAAACCGTTGGTGGCGCGCTTCCTTGCCGCGAAGAAGGAAGCCGAACGCGTTTTCGAAAATCTGCGCTATGCCGACATGGACGAAGCGGTGGCGTACTGCCGGGAGCACCCGCTCAGCCCGGAGGCTGTCGCGGCGTTGATCCATGTCGCGCATCGCGCACTAACGTTGGAAAAGGCCAAGGCCGCCGTCTCGGCCAAGCTCGCCAATGATCCCAAGCAGGCGGCCATGCGGGAAACCTTCAAACTGTGGCTGGAGTGGCGCGCCGGCAAGACGGTGTACAAGTCCGCCGCCGCTTTCGCTCGCGCAGTGATCGCCAAGCATCCCGTCATTGAAAATCCCGTGACGGTGCAACGCTGGGTCACCGCGTGGTCGCGGGAAGCCGCGGCGCAGTGATATGCATTAAACGGGTTGCGTACATATCGTGCCGGCTGCGTAGCCATCGTTCGAGTTCGCATGATGAAGTCCGCGCACAGATGTAGATAGTAGGCATCGCCTCGTTCAAGGCCGCTCACGCAATCCGGCGCGGGCGCGA
This sequence comes from Rhodanobacteraceae bacterium, assembly GCA_035253005.1. Taxonomy (GTDB): domain Bacteria; phylum Pseudomonadota; class Gammaproteobacteria; order Xanthomonadales; family Rhodanobacteraceae; genus 66-474. The sequence continues at coordinate 43,011 of DATFCO010000220.1, read as the reverse complement.
AAGGACCACTGCGATGCCGATTGATACAGATGCAACTATCGCTCCTGAAATTACTTTGTTGCGCCTTCCGCAAGTAAAGGCGCATACAGGACTGAGCCGCTCCGAACTCTATCGGCGCATGGACCGGGACGAGTTTCCGAAGCCTGTAAAGATTGGGCAAAGGGCGAGTGCCTGGAGCTCAGTCGAAATCCAAACCTGGATTGCCGAGCGCATCGCCGAGCGCGATGCGAAGAAACGCGCCTGATCGCTGCCATCGACGCGCGCGGCCGATTGCCTGCCAGCGCCGCCCATCTGACACAATTGCCTCTTGCGCGCGCCGTTCGTACGTGGGCGCACGTTGGCAGAAGGAGTTCTCGTGAAGCTTTCGCTTTGGTACGTGCCCGGAACCGACGAACAGATCGCCGCCGCAACCCGAGCCGCAGAGGCCGAACTTGAGAAACGCAGGGTCACCATCGAGGATGCTTTTGCAGCGACGGTAGAACTCAACGATCTCGACGACGAAGCTGAAATCGCGGAGATCATGCCGCAGGTGCTGGCGGTCAGCGCCTGGTATGCAGCCGAAAACGCGGCATTCGAGAAGATCGCTGAGCTGACCGGCGAATGGCCCTTGCAGGGCTCTCTGATCGTCGTTGAACCGCCCAAAAAGATGAGATCATCGTCCAGATAAACAGCCGATGCCGCTGATCCACAGCGGCCTGTCTCCACACTGCATTCCCTCGGCTGGAACACACCATGAAGACGCTCGTGATTGCCAACCAAAAGGGTGGCGTCGGCAAGACCACGCTGCTCGTGCACATAGCTCACTATGCAGCGGAAGCGGGAAACCGCGTGCTGGTGATCGACCTGGATCCACAACGGAACACGACAGCCAGTCTTGTCGAGTTCGCGAGCGCAGTGCCTGCTTCAGCGCTGTTCGAACCCAAGCCGCTTGAACTACCGTCGCCAGGAGAAGCTGGCATCGTGGCAGTAGGTGCCGATCCGGGCTTGCTCGAAGTCGATCGCGCCAAACCCGAAGTCATTTCAACGTTCGTCAATCACCTCCGCAGTTTTTCGGAGGCTGCGCAGTTCGACTTGTGCCTGATCGATACGGCGCCAGCACTCGGGGTGCGCATGCTCGCCGCGGTCGCGGCGGCATCTCACGTCATCTCTCCAATCGAGTTGCAGAGCTACAGCATCGCTGGCATTACCGCCATGCTGAAGACGATCTATGGCATCCGGCAGAAGTTGAACCCGGCGTTGCAGGTCATCGGCATGCTTCCCAGCCGGGTGAATTCCCACAGCCCCGCGCAGAAAGCAAATCTGGTTTCGCTCCTGCAGAGATACCCTGAGCTAGTGGTCCATAGAGCGATCCTGCTGAGAACCAGCATTGGCGAGGCGGCGAGCGAAAAGAAGCCCGTTTGGGCGATGCGAAAAACTTCGGCTCGCGAAGCCGGCCGCGAAATGAAAGGGGTCATTGCGCACCTCATTGAAAGGATGGGAGGGCTGCCGCATGGCGCTTGACCTTTCTTCCTTGAGCGACGTAGGCGCGTTGCTTCGGGCGCAGGACGAAGGCAAGGGGCTTCGCCGGGTCAGAGTGGATGTCATTCACCCGGACCCGAATCAGCCACGCAAGACCTTCGATCAAGAATCCTTGGATGAACTTGCGGAGAGCATCCGCGCAAACGGCATCATCCAGCCACCGGTAGTACGCGGTCGCGACGACGGCTATTTGCTGATCGCCGGCGAGCGGCGTTGGCGCGCGGCTCGTCAGCTAAGGCTGGAGATGATCGACGTGATAGTGCGCGATGATCTAAGCGCCCGCGCGCAGTTGGTCGAAAACATCCAGCGCCAGGAATTGACGCACTGGGAAATCTACCGCGTGGTGTCGGCTGAACTGGCGTCAGGTACGACCCACGCAGAACTGGCCCGGTCGCTCGGCAAGAGCCGAACCTGGGTCACCGCGTACGCAGCAGTGGACAACATGCCTGAGCCGATCGTATCCGCACTGCGAGAGGGCCGCATTACCGACATCACTACATTGGCCCACTTGCATCGTTTGCATGATGCGAGGCCAGCCGCTGCGACAGCGCTTCTCAACTCCTCAATGTCGATCAGCCGTTCAATGGTCGAGCGTGCAAGGGGCGAGGCACAATTGTCTTGCTCACTGGACAGCTCAATGCGGTCGCTTACGTCTACGGGCAAGAGCGATGCTTCCGAACCCCAGCAAGCGATCAAAGCGACGCGTGGAAGTCGCGATGACAATCCACTGGCTGAGCGCTCATCTCTATCGAAGCAGATGACTCTGCATCCACCGGTCCGAATTTTCGTTTTTTATGACGGCACAAACTGGATTGTTGATTATCACTGCCAGCAGCTTATAGACGGTGTGGCTTCAGTGCGGCTTGAAAGTGAAGAGCGCGGCTCCCTTTTCGCGCCGCTTGCCGCGTTAAAACTGCAATCCATCGAGTGGATTTGAAGATGCCGCCAAGAGCAACGGAATGTCAGCATGCTGACATTTTCTCGAGGAGGAATGGGCTAGTGCAGGATAGGGATGGCGCCCACGTTTGGCCCATTCCCGTCGACTCTAATTGTGTCGAGAAGCCGTCGTGCCAAACCTGAAAGCGCATTGCAGCCGGACGGTCAAGGATCGATTTCGGCTTGTTGCACAAACAGAAGGTCTGAGCGAGTCAATGCTTCTGCGGCGGATGGCGGTCGCGGTGATTACCGGCAACCGTGGCAGTGAGCTCGCCGCGTCCGAGGCGGGAATCCGAGGTGGACAGGGTGGCAAGAGCGGAAAGCTCTCGCTGCGCTTGCGGCCAGCCGAAATCCAAGCCATCCGAGCCTTGGCGGAACCCGAGGGTTATTCCGCGCAAGCATGGATTGTGCGCCTGCTGCGGTACCGTCTCGAAGGCGCGATACCGTTCGCCCGAGAGGAACTGGAGGTCCAGCGCGCCGCAATTCGCGAATTATCGGCCGTGGGTCGCAATCTCAACACGATCACGCACCGGTTGCTACGCAGTGGAGAATTCGACGTCAGCAATTTGAAACTCGATGCCTTGGCCAAGGCGATCGAGCAGCTACGCCGTGAAATGATCGCCACCATCACCCGGGCCACCTATCGCGCGCACCGCTCGGATGGCTGAATCGAAAGATAAATTGCTGCTTGGCCCGGCGGGTCTGGTCTTTCAGACACCAGTGCGGGCGAAGAAGCAGCGACGATCGTCCAGTGCACAAAAATCCGGGTTGTCACGCGCGCAGCAGATGAACGCAGCGCTGGGTCGGATCGGACGAGTCGCCGGTCGTCGGCCAGAGGTAATGGTGAAAATCACGGGGAGCGCGCGGGGGCGGCGCAGTTTGAGAGAACACTTGGCCTATATCACCCGCAACGGCAAGCTCGTCACTGAGCGCGAAGACGGCACCTTGATTGCAGGCGCCGCGAACGTACGCAGTTTGGCTGAAGAATGGTGGAGTGAAGCAAGCGTCGACCGTCCGGGCAGGGCGCGAGACACCATCAATCTGATTCTGTCGATGCCGTCAGGAACAGACCCCAGAGCCGTCGCAGAAGCGGCAAGGGCCTTCGCCCGGAAAAACTTCGGCGGCGAACACGACTATTTGCTCGCGCACCACAGCCAGGGCACCGACCCGAAACAACCTGAGAACCCTCACGCCCATTTAAGCGTGCTGACTAGAGGCCGCAACGGACAACGGTTAGATCCGCGCAAAAACGATTTGCAAGCGTGGCGCGATGCTTTTGCTCTTGAACTGCGTGCCCGCGGGATAGCCGCGGAAGCCACCCCGCGTCGCATGCGTGGCGTGGTCCAAAAAGGGCAGCGCCAGGAAATTCGACATATGGACGCGAGGCGCGCGTCGCGAGTAACTCAGTGGAAGTTGCAGCAAGCGGTCAAGACTTTGACATCGGGTAAAGACGAAGCGTCGTCGTTTGCGAAGACCGCGAAGGAGCGGCAACGAAAAACTCTCCGCGCTTGGAATATGCTCACCGCCGCGTTCGAGGAGGCCGGGCAGGTTGCCTTGGCTCAGGAGATAAAGCAGTTTGTGAGCGCGATGCCCTCGGCGCTGACCGAACGCGAACATTTCATTGCGAAGGCCAAGAAGTTGATGGAGGAGCGCAATCGCGATCGGGTAATTAAGTAATCGCAGCGGGCCACGGTCATCTTCGGGACTGAAGTTGAGGATTGGCCGACACCAGTCTATGCTGGTGGCATGAGGCATTCGCTCGACCCGCGTTCAGGTCTCTTTCGGAGCCTGCTGGCACTGGCGCTTTTGGCGTGGAGTGCGCTGGCGTTTAACGCGTTCGCGCATCCGATCGCAATGATCGGTGTGCCCGCTGCGCACGCACCAACAACCGCGAGTAAATCGCATTGCGATGGCATGGGCATGATGCACATGTCGTCGCGCACATCGCACCATCCAGTGCCGGCGCATCCGGCTGGCAGCGAACACGGTTGCTGTCAGAACGGCGGTTGTTACTGTGCTTCCTTGTGCAGCGCCATTGCCGCTGTACCATACCTTGGCGTACCGGTGCAGCCGGCACATGACCCCGCACTTTCATTGATCCACTCCGAACCGGCGCTGGCGCAATCCGCGCCACCCTTGCGACCACCCATCGCCTGACTCCCGATCGCGGCGCCTCGCGCCGCTCGTCCACGCGCGTGTATGCGACTCGCCTCGCGGTCAGCGCGCGTCTTGATCTTATCCAGCGCGTAATGCGCTATTCGGGAGTTTCACATGAAGGGTCGTTATCCGCTCGGCACGGACTCGTCGCCGATGTTTTCGCGCCGCCGTTTCGTGCAGGGCCTAGCGCTCGGTGGCGCTGCCGCCGCATTGGGCGTTTGGTCACGATCATCGTCGGCGCAGACGCGCCCGCCGGGCGTTCTCTCCGGCACCGAGTTCGATCTGGACATCGCACCGACGCCGGCCAACTTCACCGGACATCCGACCACTGCGCACACCATTAATGGTCAATTGCCCGCGCCGATCCTGCGCTGGCGCGAGGGTACCACCGTCACGCTGCGCGTGACGAACCGATTGCCGGTGCAAAGCTCGATCCACTGGCACGGCATCATCGTGCCCGCGAATATGGACGGCGTGCCGGGCATCAGTTTTCCCGGCATCGCGCCGGGTGAGACCTTCGTCTACCGCTTTCCGGTGAAGCAGAGCGGCACCTACTGGTATCACTCGCATTCGCACTTTCAGGAACAGAACGGCCCGTACGGGCCACTGGTGATCGAGCCGGCGAACGGCGAACGCAATCCGTCTGATCGCGATTACGTAGTGATGCTCAACGACTGGACCGATCTCGATCCGGCACGCATCTTCGCGATCCTGAAAAAACAAAGCGACTACTTCAACTTCAACCAGCTCACGTTGCCTGATTTTCTGCGCGACACCTCGATGCTGGGCTTGCGCGGCGCCTTGCAGGCGCGGCAGATGTGGAACCGCATGCGCATGAGCCCGCGTGACGTGATCGACGTAAGCGGCTTCACCTACACCTATCTGATGAACGGTGTGCCGCCGGCTGGCAACTGGACGGGCCTGTTTAAGCCGGGCGAACGCGTGCGGCTGCGTTTCATCAACGGCTCGGCGAACAGCTACTTCGACGTGCGTATCCCCGGCTTGAAGATGAGCGTGATCTCGGCCGACGGTCAGGACGTGTACCCGGTGCAGGTGGACGAGTTCCGCATCGCGGTCGCGGAAACTTACGACGTGATCGTGCAGCCGCAGGAAGACCGCGCCTACACCATCTTCGCGCAATCCATCGACCGCAGCGGATATGCGCGCGGCACGCTCAGCCCTCGGCCAAGCACGGAAGCCGAGGTGCCGACGATGGACGCGGTGCCTACGCTGACGATGGTCGACATGATGGGAGCGATGGCCCAAAGCCACGGCATGTCCGGAATGTCCAACATGCCGGGCATGGATCAAGGCGCGATGTCTGGCATGGGCATGCCATCGATGCCGGGAATGCAGCACGAACAAATGTCCGGGATGGACATGGGCGGCATGGTCAAGGCCCACCACGCCCGTACCGAGTACGGCAACCCCGGCGTGGACATGCACGTGGATATGCCGCGTACCGATCTCGACGATCCGGGTGTCGGCCTGCGCGGCAACGGCCGCCGGGTGCTGGCCTATGCCGATTTGCACGTCGTTGAAGGCCCAACCGATCTACGCAAACCCGATCGCGAGATCGAATTGCATCTCACGGGAAACATGGAACGCTTCGTCTGGTCGTTCGACGGCGTGAAGTTCTCCGACGCTCAACCCATCCATTTCAAATTCAACGAGCGGCTGCGGATCGTGCTGGTCAACGACACCATGATGAATCATCCGATCCACCTGCACGGCATCTTCAGTGAACTGGAAAACGAGCACGGTGAGGTGATCGCGCGCAAGCACACCATCAACGTGCAACCCGCTCAGCGCGTGACCTATGCGCTAACCGCCGACAACCCGGGTCGCTGGGCCTACCACTGCCATCTGCTCTACCACATGGAAGCGGGCATGTTCCGCGAAGTGGTGACGGCATGAACGAGAATATTTCTTTTTCCGCGAAGCGCTCCCGCGTTACGGCAGTTGCGTTTGGTCTGATGCTGGCAGCCCCGGCGATGGCGCAGGATGACATGCAAGGCATGCAGATGTCGCAACCGGCAAAGTCTTCATCGGCGCCGGCATCTGCCTCGTCCTCGCAAACCATGCATGGGATGGATATGGCCTCTATGCCTAGCATGCAGATGCCTGCGCACCCGGCCAAACCGAAGAAACAACAGCACAACCACACCGCCGCGCCGGCTCCGGCAAGCTCCGCACATGCAATGCACGACATGGATATGTCTTCCATGCCGGGCATGCAAATGCCTCGGCAGACCGCCCCCTCCCAAGCGGCGCCGGTACCTGCCCCATCTTCAGCGCAGCCGGGAACGGAAATGCAGGGCATGGACATGTCTTCCATGCAGCGCATGCCGGGCACGCAGCAGATGCCGATGCAACCTTCGCAACCAAAGGAAATGCAGCGCTTGGACAACGGCAACATGATCGGCACTCGGCCCATGCCCGATGGACTCGCTGAGAGTTCGCATGGCATGGACATGAATTCCATGCAGGGCATGGACATGTCGTCCATGCAGGGCGGCAAGGCGCCACCGGACGCGCGCAGTCCGGACTATTCGGACGGTTACCGCTACACCGACATGTCCGGCATGGAGATGTCCGATCACGCCAAGGAAGGCATGTTGCTGCTCGACCAGTTCGAATATGCGCATGACAACCACGGCAACAACGCCGTGTTCCTCGATGGCGAATTCTGGTACGGCGAGGACTTCGACAAGCTGTGGCTGAAGGCTGAGGGCGAATACACGCATGGCCGACTCGAAGACCTGCGCACGGAAGCGCTGTGGAATCACGCCATCAGCACCTACTGGGGCACGCAACTGGGCTTGCGCGAGGACTTCGGCGAGGGACCGAACCGCACTTGGGCTGCTTTCGGCGTGCAGGGCTTGGCGCCCTACTGGTTCGACACCGAAGGCACGTTCTACCTCAGCCAAGACGGTCGCACCGCGGCCCGCGTGCAATTCGAGTATGAGGAATTGCTGACACAGCGCCTCGTGCTGCAACCGAAGTTCGAGGTGAATCTGTACGGCAAGGACGATCCGCAACGCGGCATCGGCTCGGGTCTTTCGGATGTCGAGCTCGGGTTGCGCCTGCGCTACGAGTTCAAGCGCGAATTCGCTCCCTACGTCGGCGTGGTTTGGCGGCAGCGCTATGGGCGCACGGCCGACTTCGCGCGCGCACAAGGTCAACATGCCGGCGAATTGCAATTCATCGCCGGTCTCCATGTCTGGTTTTAAGAAGGCAAATCGCATGAAAAGACATACCGAACACGTCATCGTCGTTGTTGCCGTCCTGGTGCTGATCGCCATAGTGCTGGCGCTGTTTGGCTATTCCGGTCTGTACAACATCGGCGCCGACGATCATCACTGGTCGCTCACTTACAGCGCCATGCAGACGGTGCGCGACCGTTCCATCCATGTGCGTTCCGAAAACATCAAGGTGCCGAATCTTGACGATCCGCAACTGATCCTGAAAGGTGCGGGCCAGTACGCCGCGATGTGCACGAGCTGTCACTTGCAGCCGGGCGTAGAGAACTCGGAACTGCGCGAGGGCATGTATCCGCAGCCTCCGAACCTGTCGAAGATGCACGTAGATCCGCAGGACGCCTTCTGGGTCATCAAGCACGGCATCAAGATGAGCGCGATGCCGGCTTGGGGCGGCAGCCACGACGACCAAACCATTTGGAGCATGGTCGCGTTTATCGAAAAGCTGCCGGGCATGACGCCGCAGCAATACAAGGACATTGTTGCCAAGGCGCCGCCGGACGAAGACATGGACATGGATGAAGGCGATAGTCACAGCCACCATCATGGCGACACCGATGCGCGTCAAAACCAACACGACAGCGCCAGCGCGCCGGACATGTCCATGTCTGCATCGATGACCGGCATGAACATGGGGAATGCGGCATCCAACGCCGAACTGAAGCCTGGCGGCTCGCCGCAAGCCGAAGTCGCGGCACAAGCTTTCCAGGATGCGCTCGCAAACGGCGGTCGCGAGGCAGCCTTGGCGTTGTTGGCCGATGACGCACGCATCAGCGAAGACGGATCGAGCCAGAGCCGCGCCGAGTACGCCTCGCATCATTTGGGAAAGGACATTGCCTTTCTCAAGAACGCGCAAGTCAAACGGCTGTCACGCGTATCCGCCGAATCAGGCGATCGCGCACAAGTGGTCACGGAGAACGAAATCCTGGCCACGGCCAAAGGCAAGCCCGTCACGGTAGGTAGTCACGAAGCGATGCAACTGAAGCGCATCAACGGTGCATGGAAGATCATCGCGATCGACTGGCAAACGAAGTCGGAGGCGAAATAGTCATGCGATGCGCGCTGGTGTTGAAGGCGCTGCACGCGGGACTCCGTGCAGCCCCTCTCGTGGAACGAATGCATGCGGGAGCAAGCCCATGCTGGATGGCGTAATGCTGCTCTGGTTCCTGCTCACCGCGCTATCGGTGCTGTTCGTCGCCGTGGACATACGTTCCACGCCCGAGTCTCCAGTGCTGAAGTGGGGCTTCGTCTTGCTGACGGCCTATACCGGCCCGCTCGGCGCGTTTCTCTACGTGCTCGGCTGCCGCGAGCCGTTGTCGGGATTGCACGAGCAATACGTGGCCGTGCGCTGGCGACAGGTACTGGGTTCGACGATGCACTGCTGTGCAGGCGACGGCGTCGGCATCTTGGCGGGCGCGGTGTTTGCCAGCCTGATGCATTTTTCCGATGTCGTACATGTGGTTCTGGAATACCTGCTGGGCTTCGGGTTCGGCTGGACCATTTTCCAGGCGTTGTTTATGCGCGACATGATGGGCGGGTCGTACAAACGTTCCTTGGCGAAGACATTTTTTCCGGAATTGCTCTCCATGAATCTGCTGATGGCCGGCATGATTCCGACCATGATCCTGACGATGAAACACGTACCCGATGCTCACCATCCGGCCGACCCCGCCTTCTGGTTCTTGATGTCGATGTCGCTGCTGGTGGGGTTTCTCACCGCCTATCCGATCAACTGGTGGCTGGTTGCCAAGCACATGAAGCACGGCATGATGACCGTGCGTGTGCCGCAATCTGCGCTCGCGCAGGAGCATCGCGGCGGGCAGGAAAGTCCGATCCCGTCGAGTTCCGCGCATCGACACGCCGCGTCAGCAGACCAGCCTGGAATGTCGGATATGGGGAAAGTCGCACCCGCGCAGCTTGCGTGGATGACCCTGTTGTCTTTTCTCGCATTGGCCGCAGGCGCGGCTATTGCGGCGATCTGGGGCGGTGCGCCGATGGCGCTTATGTGAACTGGACATCGACGCTGAATTTCAAACGCAACTACCGCGTAACGAGGAGAACCGATCATGAGGTACATCGCAATGTCATTGAGCATCGCCGCGCTTCTTTGCGCGCCAGCACTGCTCGCTCAGCAGGAAACCCCGAGCAAGCCAATGCAGGACATGCCGATACAGAACATGCCCGGTATGAAAGGCATGATGCAATCCGGCAATGCCGAAGGTGTGGGTGTCGTGCAGGCCGTCGATGCGGATCAGGGCACCATCACGATCAAGCATCAAGCGATCGAGTCGATCCACTGGCCGGCAATGACCATGACCTTCAAAGCCGCCAAGCCGGAACTGCTGCAAGATGTAAAAGCCGGCGAGCATATCCGCTTTGGACTGCACACCGAAGGCATGAACGGCACGGTGACCTGGATCAAGCCTGACACGCAGTGAGCGTGCAGCCAGGGACGTTGCGATCAGGGACGGCGATGCAGGCGCGCCGCGCTTCGCCTGCTTCAAGGAAGAAGGAATACGCCATGACTCACCATTCCGCGGAACACCGCTCGCAGGCTATGAACGACTGCATCCTCGCTTGCCAGCAGTGCGAAGCCACGTGCCTCGAAACCATCAACTACTGCCTCGGCGAGGGCGGCGAACATGCCGACCCGCAGCACATCACGTTGATGTCGGCTTGCGCCGACATCTGTGATACCTGCGCACGAACAATGTTGCGAGGCGCCGAGGTGCATACGGTCGTTTGCAACGCCTGCGCCGAGGTGTGCCGGCAATGCGCGGCTTCGTGCGAACGCATGGGCGACGATGCCGAGGTGAAACGCTGTGCGGAAGCCTGCCGCGGCTGCGCCGAGGCTTGCGCAGCGATGTAGCGAACATGCGCTCCGCGATTCGCTGGGCGCTTCCGGCCGAATGATTGAACGGAGGACCGTCAAGACCGGGATCAAGCAGATTACCGCCGTTCCCGGTCTTGAGGCAGAAAAGCAAAGGGGGAACATCCAATGTTTGCGCGGCTGATCGACCTGTTCCTGATCATACGCAGTGTTGATCTTTAAGCAGAGGTGATCGCATGTCCATCGTCTACGGCGCAGCCAGACAGTTGCTGAAAACCGTGCCGGGACTGCGTCGGTTCGCAGATTCCCCCAGTGGCCAAGCGCTCAGGTATCGTCTCGCCCTTCACTTCGAGGATCGCCCCGGATTCACCTTTACGCAGTTCCATCGTCTTCCTGCGCAATTGGATGCGCTTGTCGGCCCTGTACTTGACTTTCTCGAAGCGCACCGACGGCCAGACCCAATTCGCATCGTGGTTATCGGATGTTCTACGGGCGCGGAACCGTTCACGGTCGCGTCAGTGCTGCTCGAGCGCCGGCCGCAACTGGCGTTCGCGATCGATGCCTATGACATCGATCCCGATGTGCTCGCGATCGCCCGTGGGGCAAGCTATTCCATCGACACGGTGCACGCCAATCCATTGGTTACGGCCGACTTCGTCCGAAGTACCTTTGAACAAGAGGGTGATCGATTGGTCGTGAGGCCGGAGATCGCTCGTCGAGTTCGCTTTGAACAGGCCGACGCGTTGAGTCCGGATTTCCGGCTAAGAGTTTCGACGGCCGACATCGTCATGGCGCAGAATGTGATGTGCAATCTGCGCCGGCCCCTTGCAAGGCGCCTGTTCGACAACATTGCGGCCTTGTTGAAGCAACGTTCGGCATTGTTCATCGATGGCATGGATCTGGACATGAGAGAACGGTGCACACGCATCTGCGGCCTCGTTCCACTCGCGTACGAGCTGCAGCGCATTCACGACGAAGCACGATTGGTGCGCGGTGAACGCTATCCGCACTTTGCGACAGGCCTGGAGCCGTTTTCGCAACGGCACCGGAACCATGAGCGGCGTTACTCAACCATCTTCCTGCGCGATTCCTGACGTCGGGTAAACCAAGATCAGGACTAGTTGCATGTTGCTGCATCTCTTCTTGATTCCCAGCAGAGCACCGCCGCTGGCCTCCGTTAATGGAGAGTAACAGTCAATGATGTTGGCCGAAGCCATGCCCGGTTAGGTGCAACACTATGAATGTCAGCACGAGCATTGCGATCACGCCGAGAAAAAGCTTCGGACCCAAAGGCATTCCGGACACGAATGGCTGGCTTGCTATTGCTCGCTGCGGCTGTGTGCGCCGACCATGGGTAGTCAGTCCCCACGGCTTGTACACCGCCAGCGCCAGAATCGTGAGCAGCACGGCGATCGCAATAGCCGGCGCGCGTACCAGTTCGATTTTCAAAGGATCGAGCATGGCGCCCGTCAACAGGGGTGCATTCGTTCCAGCAGCTTCCTTCGCCGCCACGCCGACGACTTTGAATTGGTGCATCAGCAGCGCCGCTGTCGCCACGATCGCCAGTCCGAACTTGGCCGTAATCCAGTAATAGCGAAACAGTCCCCAGGCCGAGCCAAGCGCCTGAAGCAGTCCAGTGGCAAGCGCACCGAAGCTCAAGGGACTCACCACGAACCGGCTGATCTGGTCCATCGCGACATAATTGCCGCGCATGACTTCTGGCTCCCGGCTGGTCAATGCGGCAATGCTCAGAGCCAGGAATGCGGCGACGGCGCCCAGCCAGCCGACCGTGCAGGCGATATGCGTGGTGAGAAGGAATTTGCGGATTTTCGGAGTCATCGAGGTACGCGCTTGGCAGTTTTATTGGGTTTTTCTTCTAATCTGCGCGACTCAAGGGCACCCGCGAGCGCATATGCCCGAAGCACGGCCGAATGTCGGTAGAGCAGGTCTGTGCCTTGGATCAGGAATTGAGCGATGGCCTCCAGTTGCCGCGTATCGAACTTTTCCAGCACGTTCGCGAGTTCCTGATGCAAGGGATGGAACACGGCATGTAGTTCGCGTATGCGCGAGGTCTGCGGCGACAAGATCTGTCGTCGTCCGTCTTTGGCGTCTGCCTCCCGCCGCACGAACTTCGCTTGTTCCAGACGGTTGATCACGCCTGTAATGGCGCCGCTGGTGATCCCGGTGAGCGCGACCAGTTCGCTGCCCGACATCGGCCCGTGCTCCCGCAGCAGATCGAAGACTTTGTGATCCGTCGGGCCAAGGCCCAGGCGTTCCGCCAAGGCCTGATGGAACAACACGGCCGCTGTGCTGTTGCGGTGCATCTGCCGCGTCACGATCTCGTGGATGAGTTCATCCTTGTGTTTGGCTGACATGTAAAGGCTCTGCTAATAGCTTAGTTGATAAGCTACTGTGTGAATATGACATTGTCAAAGAGGACGGAATTCCCGTTTGACTCTGGACCATAGTCCATGGTTTAGACTGGCCGCATGAACATCCAACCGAGAATACATCTGACCATCGGCGCGGTCGCGCGCAACGCGGGCGTCCCGATCGATACCATCCGCTATTACGAGCGCGAAGGCTTGTTGCCTGCCCCGCGCCGCCGCGACTCCGGATATCGCGATTACGACCGCAGCACCATCGATCGCCTGAAGTTCATCCGCCGCGCCAAGGCGCTGGGTTTCACACTGGATGACATCCGCGAACTGCTGGCGCTGTCGGCCGATCACGAGAAAGGCGTGCGCAACGTCAAGCAGCGTGCGGAAGTACGGCTGGCGAAGCTGGAGCTGCGCATCCAGGAATTGCAACGCATGCGGCGGGGCCTGAAACACCTCATCGAGCGATGTCCGGGGCGCGGCGATCCCGATGCCTGCCCGATTCTGCACGCCTTGACCCAGGACCTGTCCGATGAGTGAGCAATTGCCCGCGCACGAACATCACCACGAGCATGAACCTTCGGTACAAACCGAGGGCTGCTGTGGACACTGCGAGGCGGAACCGGCGGCGAATCGGGTTGCCGATCCGGTCTGCGGAATGCAAGTCGATTCCGCATCGACGGAGCATCACGCCGAACACCAAGGTCAGGCATACCATTTTTGCTCGGCGCGTTGTCGTGAGAAGTTCGTCACCGAACCCGGGCGCTACCTGGAACTTGCGTCCGCCGCGCAACCGCGCAGCCACGATGAGGGCGTGGTCTACATCTGCCCGATGCATCCGGAAATCCGGCAGATCGGTCCCGGTGTGTGCCCCATCTGCGGCATGGCGCTGGAGCCGTTGATGCCAGCCTCCGAAGAAGACGACAGCGAGCTGCGCAGGGTGCGGCGAAAATTCTGGATTGCCGTCGTGCTGGCGATTCCGCTGTTTGCGGTGGCGATGGTGCCGCATGTATTCGGCGCGCAATTCGCTGGAACAGCGGCCCATGTGCTGCGTTGGGCCGAACTGATCCTGGCCGCGCCTTTGGTGTTGTGGCTGGGCCTGGACTACTACCGGCGCGGCTGGATGGGTGTGCGCAATCGCTCACCCAACATGTACACGCTGATCGGCCTGGGCGTGCTGGTCGCGTTCGTTTACAGCCTGGTCGCGACCTTCGTGCCGCAGATTTTTCCACCGCGCACCCGCGATGCGCGCGGCATGATCGGCGTGTACTTCGAACCAGCCGGCGTGATCGTGGCGCTGGTACTGCTCGGCGAATGGCTGGAAGTGCGTGCGCGCGGCAAGACTTCGGCGGCGATCCGGCGGCTGCTCGATCTTGCGCCACGGCAAGCGCGGCGCATCGAGGCCGATGGCGAGGAACGCGACGTGCCGATCGAACAGGTACACGTCGGCGACGTGCTGCGCATCCGCCCCGGCGAAAAGATTCCGGTGGACGGTGCAGTGCTGGAAGGGTCGAGCAGCGTGGACGAATCCATGCTGAGCGGCGAACCGATGCCCGTCGGCAAGCGCCCGGGTGACCGATTGACCGCCGGCACCGTGAATGCCAACGGCTCTTTGACGATGCGCGCCGACAAGATCGGCAACGAAACCGTGCTGGCGCAGATCGTGGCGCTGGTGGCGCAGGCGCAGCGTTCGCGCGCGCCGCTGCAGCGGCTGGCCGATCGGGTCTCGCGCGTGTTCGTACCGGCGGTGATCGTGATCGCGATCCTGACCGGCATCACCTGGTTCCTGATCGGGCCGGAACCGCGCATCGCGTACGCGATCGTGAACGCGGTGGCGGTGCTGATCATCGCCTGTCCCTGTGCGCTGGGTCTGGCCACGCCGATCTCGATCATGGTCGCCAGTGGCCGCGGTGCCGAAAGCGGCGTGTTGTTCCGCGATGCCGCGGCGATCGAAGCACTGGCGCAGGTGGACACGCTGGTGCTGGACAAGACCGGCACGCTGACCCAAGGCAAGCCGAGCCTGAGTGACGTGGTCACCCTCAGCGACATGGCCGATGATGAAGCGCTGACTCTCGCGGCCAGCCTGGAAGCGATGAGCGAGCATCCGCTCGCACGCGCGATCGTGGCCGGTGCCCGCGAGCGCGGCCTGACATTGCTCCCAGTCACCGACTTCAACGCCATCACGGGACAAGGCGTGCGCGGCAAGGTGAGCAATCGCGAGGTTGCGCTCGGCAACGCAGCGTTGATGGAGTCATTGCACGTCACGCTGCCGAAAGACGAACGTCTCGACGCCTTGCGCGTTTCGGCGAAGACGACCATGTACCTGGCCGTTGACGGCCAAGTTGCCGGTGCGCTGGCGGTCGAAGACGCGATCAAGCCGGAAGCGCGCAAACTGCTCGATGCGTTGCGCGCCCAAGGCTTGCGAATCGTGATGTTGACAGGCGACGCCGAACCGACCGCGCGATCAGTGGCCGATGCGTTGGGGATCGAGGAATACGCGGCTGCGCAGACGCCGCAAGACAAGGCGAAGCGGATCGAGGATTTGCGCAACGGAGACGCCAAGGTTGCGATGGCCGGCGATGGCATCAACGATGCGCCGGCGCTGGCGGCGGCCGATGTGGGCATCGCGATGGGCGACGGCACCGACGTCGCGATGGAAAGCGCGCAGGTGACCTTGTTGAAAGGCGAGCTCGGCGGACTCCTGCGCGGCCGCAATCTGTCCGCACAGACGGTGCGCAACATCCACCAGAACCTGGGCTTCGCCTTCGCCTACAACACGCTCGGCATCCCGATTGCGGCGGGCGTGTTGTACCCGGTGTTCGGCTGGCTGCTGAGCCCGATCATCGCGGCGCTGGCAATGAGCCTGTCCTCGGTTTCGGTCATCGGCAACGCCTTGCGTTTGCGCAAGGCGCGGCTATGAAGCTAGGGACTCACACGTACCACTACGCTGCCGAGTAGGCGCACGTGCTCTTTCATTGAGCGCTCGACTGCGGCAGCGATTGCTTCGCCCTCGCGCACCGACAACGCGGGATCCACTTGAACCTCGATGTCGCTGTGTACGCGATGACCAACCCAGCGCGCACGCGCGTCGCGCACCGATATCACACCTGGCACATGGGTCGGTGCGTGTTCGATTTGAGCGAGGATTCCCGGTTCGATTCCATCAATAAGCCGCAGCCACACTGAGAGTGCAGCATCCTTGACGATAAACAGGATCGCGATAGTGATCAGCAAGCCGACGATCGGGTCCAGGATTGCTAAGCCAAAGGCCGTGCCGATCACGCCGATCAATACGGCGAGACTGGTGAAGCCATCGACGCGCGCATGCTGACCATCCGCAATCAGCGCCGCCGAACCGATGTCGCGGCCGACGCGGATACGGAACACTGCCACCGCTTCATTGCCGATAAAACCGACAACCGCCGCCGCCGCGACCCAGCCCAAATGCGTCATGGGATGCGGATGGATGAGTTTCAATACCGATTCATAACCGGCCACGCAGGCAGAGAAGAAGATCACCAGCACGATAATGACGCCGGCCACATCTTCGGTTTTGCCATAGCCGTAGGTGAAACGCTTGCTGGCGCCGCGCTGGGTCAGAGCGAACGCGATCCACAGCGGAACGCTGGTGGTGGCGTCGCCGAAGTTGTGGATCGTGTCGGCGAGCAGCGCGACCGATCCACTGAACAACACGATCGCCAGTTGCACGATCGCTGTAGCTCCCAGTCCCACCAGTGAAATCTTGAGCGCGCGGATGCCCCGTTCGTCGGACTCCATGCTCGCGTCCACGCGCTCGGCAATGTCATGGGTGTGGCCGTACAAGCTGCGCACCCAGCCCAGAACCCCCCCACCCTGATCGTGACTGTGGTGATGATCGTATTCGGGCGAGTGATCATGGCCGGAAACATCTTCGTCCCCAGCATGGCTGTGGGAATGGCGAGAATTCATTTCAGATAAGTCCTGAGCACAGCAATCAAATCTTCCGCGGCCCGCATCTGGTCTGGTGTGGCCTTGCGGTGCTCGTCGAGCACGTGCTCGCGGATATGGCCTTCCATGACTTGGCCGAGCAAGCCATCGATCGCACCCCGGCAGGCCGCAATTGTGTGCAGGATGTCCGCCGGCTCGCGCTCCTCGATCAGAGCCCTTTCGATGCCGTTTAATTGTCCACGTAACCTGCGGACGCGATTTAGAAGCTTGGCTTTGTCGCGGATGGTGTGTGTCACACAAATACTATACCCTGATAAGGTATATCGCAGCCAACTGGATGGTCATTGAAAAAGTGCTGTAAAGTAAAGGCGTGAAACGGCTTTTTCGCCCGAACCAACGAACCCGCGTGCGGCTGACGCTGCTGGCGGTGCTTGCGCTGCTGTTCCAGCAGGTGGCGTTCGCGTCTTACCTGTGTGGCGCTTCGGAATTGCCTACGAGTGATGTCGCAATGAATGCACATTGCGCCGGCATGCCGATGACCCAGCAGAAGCAGGCGCCGGCGTTGTGCGCGCAGCATTGCGCGCAGCAAACCGCTTCGACGCAGGATGCGCGCTTGCCCAATGTGCCGCCGTTGTCGCTGCCGGCGCTGCTACCCGCCCAGCCGCTCGTGCAAGCATTGCCGGTCTTCACCGCCCAGTACGGGCAGAATGCTGCGTGGCGACGATCCGGCATTCCGCCCACGCTGCGCTTCCGAGTCCTGCTGATCTAGACCTCCGCGTGTTCCTCCGCGGCTGCATTCGCAGCCGTGGCCGATCGTTTGCGGAGGTCTTATGCGTTTTTCCATGCTTCGGCGGCGCTGGCGCGCGCCGCGTTTCCTGATTGCCTTGGTATTGGCGTTGATCGCACAGCGGTTATGTGCGGCCAGTGATGATTCGGCGCTGACGCTCGATGCGGCGACACGAATCGCAGCGTCACAGGCGCCACAAGTGCAGGCGCAATTGCTGCGCGCACAAGCGGCGCAAGACGATGCCGTGCGGGCAAGACAACTGCCCGATCCGAAGCTGATCGCGGGGATCGACAATCTCACCGCGACCGGTCCGCAGGCGTTCGACGCTTCGGCCGATTTCATGACCATGCGCAAGGTCGGCCTGATGCAGGAGATCCCTGCGCATGCCAAGCGCGAGGCCATGGGCGATGTCGCGCAAGCCGATGTGCAACTTGCCAACGCCAACAGCGTGGTCATGCGGCTCGATGCGAAACGCGCCGCCGCGAACGCCTGGGTGATGCTGTGGGCCGCGCAGCGCGAACGCACATTGCTGGACGAGTTGCGCGAGCAATCCGCGCTGGCGGTGAAAGCGACGAAAGCGAATCTCGCCGGTGGTATCGGCAATGCGACCGATGCGCTGTCCGCGAAAGCTGCCGCCGTGGAACTCGAAAACAAGATTGACGCGGCGGATGCCGACATCACCGCCGCGCGCGCGGCGCTGCAACGCTGGATCGGTGATCGCGCCAACGATGCGCTGGCCGAACCACCGGATTTTTCCGATCTACGCGCCTCTCCCGCACAATTGCACGCTGATGTGGACCGGCAGGCGCCGCTGCTGGACTGGAGTGCGCGCGAAGATCAGGCGCAGGCCAGACTCGATCTCGCCAAGGCCGGAAAGCATCCGGACTGGAGCGTAAGCCTGATGTACGGCGAGCGCATCCATCGCACCGATATGATGAGCCTGGAAGTCGGTGTCAGCCTGCCGATCTTTCCCGGCAACCGGCAGGATCGCGACATCAGCGCGCGCTACGCCGAACGCGATGCCGTGCGGGCCGAGCACGAGGATGCTCGCCGCGCGCAGCGTGAAGCGGTCGCCGCGGCCATCGCCAAATGGCAAGGCGACGACAAGCAGGTGCGGCGTTATCGCGACGAGTTGCTGCCGCTGGCGGCCGATCGCGCGCGTACAGCGCTGGCGCTGTACCGCGGCGGTGGCTCGCTACAACCTTGGCTGGAAGCGCGCCGCGACGAGATCGATACGCGCATCGCTTATGCGAACGCACTTGCCGCCTGGGGCAAAGCCTGGGCGGCACTTGCCTACCTGATTCCCGATTCCGGTTCGACTGCGGAGACGCCGTGATGAGACGCATTCTTTTCTTTGTCGGGGCGGCGGTCGCCTTGGTCGTGGCCGGCATCATCGGCTACTTCATCGCGCGGCAGTCCATGCCAGCCGCATCGGGCAGTGCAACCGCATCTTCGCAATCTTCGGGCAAGAAGATTCTCTATTGGTACGACCCGATGGTGCCGGAGCAGCATTTCAATCATCCGGGCACTTCGCCGATGGGCATGCAGATGGTGCCCAAGTACGTCGAGCAGAACGGCAGCGCAGGTCGGAACGTGGTGCGTATCGATCCGGCCGTCGAGCAGAACCTCGGCGTGCGCAGCGAAGTGGTGAAAACCGGAACGCTCCCCGACACGCTGCACGTGCCCGGCACCATCGCGTGGGATCAGCGCCTCGCCGTCACCGTCAGCGCACGCACGGATGTCACCATCGAAAAGCTGTACGTACGTGCGCCGTACGCGACGGTCAAGGAAGGCCAGCCGCTCGCGGAAATCCTAGCGCCGCAATGGAGCGCGGCGGCGGCGGAATATTTCGCGTTGGGCAACGCGAAGTCGGCCGATGCTCGCGCACTGCGCGGTGCTGCGCGTGCGCGCCTGCATGCATTGGGCATGGATGACGCAACGATTCGCGGACCGCGCGCGGGCAGCGGGACAATCACCTTGCGTGCGCCGATGGATGGCGTGGTGAGTGCACTCGATGCCACGGAAGGCCAGCAGATCAGCGCCGGTGCGCCGATCATGCAGTTGAACGGACTCGATACCGTGTGGGTGGATGCCGCCATCCCGCAGGCGATGAGCGGTGGCGTCCGCGCCGGCACTCCGATCATGGCGACAGTCAGTGCGCTGCCCGGTGAAACCTTCCAAGGCCAGGTAGAAGAACTGCTGCCCGAAGTGGACCCCTCCACCCGCACCCAGCGCGCACGCATCGTGCTGCAGAACCCGAAACGCGATCTGGCGCCGGGCATGTTCGCAAATCTGCGCATCAAGGGTACGGCGCATGCCGCGCATCCGCTGGTACCGGACGAAGCGATCATCGCCGACGGCACCGCGACGCGTGTCATTGAGCGATTGCCGGATGGCAGCTTCAAACCGGTGCGGGTGAAGACCGGGCGCTCGTCAGACGGCCTGACCGAAATCCTTGCCGGCCTGCGCGGCGGCGAACGCATCGTCACCTCGGGACAGTTCCTGATTGATTCGGAAGCGAGCTTGTCCGGCGCGCTGGAGCGGTTGAACACCGGCCCAAAGCCGACGCCCGCTGCAAGCAATGGAGGCATGTCCGGCATGAACATGCCCGCTGCCCCGCCTTCAAGCAACTCGAAGATGAACGCGATGCCTGGCATGCCGATGCCCGCATCGTCGGCTTCGAGCGGTCACGGAGCGCACCCATGATCGCTCGTCTGATCCGCTGGTCCATTGCCAATGGCGGCATGGTGCTGCTTGCCGCGCTGGCGCTCGCCATTGCCGGTGTCATCGCGCTGCTGCGCACACCGCTCGACGCGCTGCCCGACCTGTCGGACACGGAAGTCATCGTGCACACGTCCTGGCCGGGTCAGGCGCCGCAACTAGTCGAGGATCAGGTCACCTATCCGCTGGAGACCACGATGCTGTCGGTGCCGGGCGCCACGGCGGTGCGTGGCTTCTCGTTCTTCGGCGACTCCTACGTCTACATCCTGTTCGAGGACGGCACCGACCCCTACTGGGCGCGCTCTCGCGTGCTCGAATATCTGAGCCAGGCGCGCGACAAGCTGCCGGCCGGTATCAGCCCGGCGCTCGGTCCCGATGCCACGGGCGCCGGCTGGATCTACGAATACGCACTCGTTGATCGCACTGGCCGCCATGATCTGGGCCAGTTGACCGCGCTGCAGGACTGGTTCATGCGCTACCGGTTGAAGACCGTACCGAACGTGGCCGAAGTTGCGACGGTGGGTGGCATGGTGCAGGCGTGGCAGGTCGTTATTGATCCGCTGGCGCTGGCCACGCGCGGATTGACCGTGCCGCAGGTCGAGAACGCGATCAAGCAGGCCAACGGCGCCAGCGGCGGTTCGGTGATCGAACAGGGCGAAGCCGATCTGATGGTGTCCAGCGAAGGCTATCTGCAATCGCACGAGGACTTCGCGCGCATTCCGGTCGCCACCAACAAGGATGGCACGCCGGTGCTGCTGGATGAGGTAGCGACGATCCGTCGCGGACCGACCGTGCGCCAAGGCATCGCCGAACTCGACGGCCAGGGCGAGGTGGTCGGCGGGATCGTGATCATGCGTTACAACAAGAACGCGCTCACCACCATCAACGCGGTCAAGGCGCGGCTCGCGAAGTTGCAGAAGAGCTTGCCGCCGGGCGTGCAGATCGTACCAACCTACGACCGCTCGAAGCTGATCCATTCCGCGGTCGGCAATCTCGGCGAAAAACTGCTGGAGGAATTCATCATCGTCGCGCTGGTCTGCGCGCTGTTCCTGGGGCACCTGCGTTCCTCGCTGGTCGCGGTGTTCACGCTGCCGCTGGGCGTGCTGGCCGCCTTCATCGTGATGGATTGGCAAGGCGTCTCGGCCAACATCATGTCGCTGGGCGGCATCGCGATCGCGATCGGTGCGATGGTCGATGCGGCGGTGGTGATGATCGAGAACACCCACAAGCATCTGGAGGCGTGGCATCTCGCGCCTGAGGATCGTGGTGAACCCACCGCGCGCGAACGCTGGGAGTTGATCGCGGAAGCGGTCGCCGAAGTCGGCCCGGCGCTGTTCTTCAGCCTGCTGGTGATCACGCTCTCCTTTGTACCGGTGTTCGCCTTGCAGGCGCAGGAAGGCCGGTTGTTTAAGCCGCTCGCCTTCACCAAGACCTATTCGATGGCGGCGGCGGCCGGATTGTCCGTCACGCTGATTCCGGTGCTGATCGGATATCTGGTGCGCGGGCGCATCCGCCCCGAGCACGCCAATCCGCTTAATCGCGCATTGACCGAACTCTACCGGCCGTTGATCGCATGGGTGCTGCGTGCGCCGCGCACGGTGCTGATCGTCGCGGCGATCGTGCTGGTCTCTGCGTTGCTGCCGATATCGCGGCTCGGCTCGCAGTTCATGCCGCCGTTGAACGAGGGCACGCTGCTGTACATGCCGACCGCGTTGCCGGGGATATCCGCCGGCAAGGCTGCGCAGTTGTTGCAGCAAACCGATCGCATGTTGAAGACGGTGCCGGAAGTCGCGCACGTGTTCGGCCAAGCCGGCCGCGCGCAGACCGCCACCGACAACGCGCCACTGGAGATGTTCGATACCACGATCACTTTCAAGCCGCAGGATCAGTGGCGTCCCGGTATGACCATGGACAAGCTAAAAGCGGAACTCGATCGCGCGGTGAAGGTGCCGGGCCTCACCAACCTGTTCGTGTATCCGATCCGTACCCGCACCGAAATGCTGTCCACCGGCATCAAGACGCCGATCGGCATCAAGGTGCTGGGGCCCGACATCAACGAGCTGCAACGCATCGCCCGGCAGATCGAGAACGTGGCGCGCACGGTGCCTGGCGTCAGTTCCGTCATCGCCGAACGCAGCGCCGGCGGGCGCTACGTGCAAGTAAAAGTCCACCGCGATGCCGCTGCGCGCTACGGCTTGACCCAGCAGGACGTGCAATCGCTGATCAGCACCGTCGTAGGTGGCGAGCCGATCGGCCAGACCGTGCAGGGTCTGGAGCGCTTTCCGATCGTGCTGCGTTATCCGCGCTCGGAGCGTGATTCGCTGGCGAGCCTGCGCGCGCTGCCGATCGTGGCGGCCAACGGCGCACAACTCACCTTGGGCCAGGTCGCCGATCTCGTCGTGACCAACGGCCCGCCGATGCTGAAGAGCGAAGACAGCGTGCCGACCACCTATGTCTATGTGGACACGCCGAGCGGCGATCTCGGCGGTCTGGTGACATCGCTGAAACAGGCGATCGCGCAGCAGGTGAAGTTGCCGCCCGGCTACACGCTGGGGTGGGCCGGGCAATTCGAGTATCTGCAGCACGCGAAGGAACGCTTGCGGTACGTGATACCGGCGACGGTCGTGATCGTGTTCCTGCTGATCTACCTGATCTTCCGCGACACCGCGCAGGCCGGGATCATCCTGCTGACCGTACCGCTCGGGCTGGTCGGCGGCTTCTGGCTGACTTGGTTGCTCGGCTACGAGATATCCGTGGCGAACGTGATCGGCTTTATCGCACTGGCCGGGCTCACCGCGGAGTTCGGTGTGGTGATGATGTTGTACCTGCGCCACGCTTGGCAGCGCCAGCTCGAAGCGGGCGCCGTGACCGACGAAGCGCTGGACGCAGCGATCCGCGAAGGCGCGCTGATGCGCGTGCGACCGATCGCGATGACGGTCGCGGTGATCATTGCCGGTCTGCTTCCGATCATGCTCGGCGGTGGCGTAGGATCGGAGCTGACCCGGCAAATCGCCGCGCCGATGGTCGGCGGCATGATCACCGCACCGATCCTGTCCATGTTGGTGATTCCCGCGGCGTTCCGGTTGCTCGAACGGCAGCGACTGAGGAGACGCCCACCTTTGATCAGCCGTCGGGATTTAGGGCGAAGTGCGCGCGACAAATAGCTCAGCAACAGCGCAATGCGGAGATGCACACGAGTGCGTAGATCAGCCGTTGTTTCGCAACCATTTCAGAATCCGATTCAGATTTCTGTAGAAGTACCAGAATACTAAAAACGGCCGAATATGAAGGCGCCAGCCCCGCAAGGAAGCTGGCGCCAAGGAGCTATCGCGAGCGATCCCGGTTCCTCTCCTCGATTTTGGAAGGACGCGCTGGTTCTGCTTTAACTTCGGGCGCAGGCAAAGCGCGTCCTGTGTGAAGAGCGATTGCAATGGAGTCGCGGAAGCGGGAGACGAAATTCTCCGCAGCCTTCTTCGAATCGATTTTCGCCTCCGCGATGGCCTTGGCGGCAGCATCGGCAAGGAATGCCGCCTTGAGCTGCGGATATTTCTTGATTGCGCTTTCTTGGTCTTTCTTCGATTCCGCGGCGAGAAACGCCTGCACCAGCGGGTTCTTTTCGGCTTCACGCCTTTCGGATCGGCGTTGCAGGATTTCCAGATCCTTTTCCGTCGGTTCGTAGCCGCGGACCTTCAGCCCACGCGTGGCGGCTTCGACATAGGCCGATCGCTGGAAGTCCTGGGAGCCCGTGACTTCCAGTTCCTTCCAGCCACGCGCGACGGCGATCTCCGCGAGCGCGCGCACGGTGAAGGTACTAATCGGGAAATAGGCGTGCATGCGGCTGCCGCGATCCACGAACTCGATCCGGTCCGGACGGTAGGCCGAGCGGAAGGCGTTGCCGTCCTGGTGATAGTGCGGCTTCAGGTGTTCGGGGATGGTGCGGTCGGGACTGCCTTTTTCGCCGCCAATACGACGGATTTCGTTCAAAGGCCGCTTGTTGGGGGCACGACCGCCTTCCGGCAGTTCGGGTGCTTCATTGCTCATAGTGAACTCCTTTGAGAGTTGGTTAACGCGTCATGGCGGCGTAGAGCTGATCCGCCAGCGCTTCGGCCTCGGCTTCTGTAATTTCCCCGGTGGGGATCTGCACGTCGGACAAGTCGAGGTTGAAATCCGACAGCGAGCGTTCGTTTTCCGATCCTCCGTTGTTCGATTGGAAATGGTCTGGCTCGAGCGCATGGACCGTCAAAGGCATCGGTGCGAGTTGCGGGGCGGGCAGCGGACGGTCCTTGAAAGCCGGATCACGATACCAGCAAATCTTGTCGGCACGAATGGTTTTGCAGCCCTTGGCCAGGATCAGCGCTTCAGTATCGCCGAGTTCCTTGACTTCCTGCGGCAGCAGAAGTGAGCGCGCGTGATCCGATTCGCTCATGGAGCGCGAGCCCTTGGAGAAGGCCGAAGGTCGCGAAGTGGAGGTCGCCTTGTAAGTGTACGTGCCCAACTCGCGGCTGAGTTCCGAAGCAGTGGCCATATCCGGCGGTGTGTAGGCAATGCGGAGCGGATGATTATGGAAGAAGGCTTTGGCAGCCTCCTCGCCATAGAGTTCCCGAATCTGGCTCGGCGATTGAAAGATCGGCAACAGCCGCACGCCGTAGCCGCGCAGGAACGCCGCGGCTTCGACCAGCAAGGGCATCTTGCCGAGTGAACGAAATTCGTCCAGCAACAGCAGACACTGATACCGCAGTGCAGGATTGTGCTCCGGCAGCTCGCGCGTGTTGAGGTCCACGACCTGCTGGAAGAAGAGATTCAGGAGAGGTGCAAGACGGCCAAGGTTGTCCGGCGTGATACCGAGATAAATGCTGATGCGCCGGCGACGCAGCGCTTCCAGATCGAAGTCATTCGCCGCCGTAGCCGCATCGATGATCGGGTTCAGGAACAACTCGAATCGTGACGTAAAGGTCTTGCGGATCGACGTGCGGGTGTTGTCGGAGGTGTGCACATAGTCCAGCAATGCGTGCGCGCAGGAGGTGCTGTACGGCTTGCCCTCCGCTTGTCGCGTTTCGATCAGCTTGGCAAATCGCTGATCGTTGCCGGCGAAGGATTCGCGTGCGACTTGGCCCAGCGTGACCGGTTTGCCCGGTGTCTCCAGCAGATAGAGCACCAAACCGAGGAACAATGAGCGGCATGAAGCCGTCCAGATGGGATCAGTACCGGCGATGTCGGGGAAGAGAATGTGAGCGATCTTCTGGATGTCGTCCACACGCAGTGCGGGGTCTTCCCGTACATAGGCGAGCGGATTCCAGCGATGCGTCAGGCGTTGTGGCGAGGCGGGATCGAACAGGAAAACGTCGTGCCCGTGCGCCGCACGGAAACCGGCGGTGATTTCCCAGTTCTCCTTCTTGATGTCCAGGACGATCACCGAGTGGTTCCAGTTGAGAAGATTCGGAATCACGACGCCCACACCTTTGCCCGCACCCGTGGGCGCGGCGAGCATCACGTGCGGATACTTCGCAAGACCGGCGGTCAGGAATTTGCGGCCCAATCGGCCGATGATGATTCCATCGTCCGTTGATTCGAAGAGCCTGGCTTTGCGGACTTCGAATGACTTTGCGAATCTTGCTTCGCCGTGCAGCGGACGCTTCGGCTTCACAAAGAGCAGTGCCATCGGGGCAAGCACGACCACACTCGCCGCGCCTCCGCTTAGGATCAGAAGACGCCTGACACCGGCGACAACTCTGTAATGATGGAAATACGCAGGCCAAGTCATCAGGTGCACGATCGGTTGATCGTGCCCGCGGAATTCCAGCCACACGAACACATGGCCGGCCAGCCACAGCCACGCAGGCACTGCGGCCAGCGCCAGCATGGCGATCAGGAATGCCCTAACCCAGAAGGGTGCGCTTGCGCTGCGGGTCATAGTAGATACCGGTGACGCGGCGAACTTTGTCGACAACGGAAAACTGGATCACGACATCGACGAGCATGAACAGCAGTTGTTTGATGTCCTCGCGCGAGAGGTGTGCGCCGCCCGCGGACTCTTTCACCAACAGCATCAGCTGTTCGATGGCCAGGCGTGGCGAGGTCGCGTGGACCGAGGTGATCGAACCCGGATGGCCCGAATTGATGTTGCGGATAAAGTAAAAGGCCTCATCCGAGCGCAGCTCGGCCAGCAGGATGCGATCAGGTTTCATGCGCAGGCATGCTTCCAGCAGCATCTTAGGCGTGGCCTTGGACACGCCTTGTCCATCTTTGGAATAGAACAACCGGACGTGATTGGGTTGCTTGAGGACATCGAGCTCCGGGGTGTCTTCGATGGTGATCAGCCGTTCGCTTGCCGGAATCAGGTCAACCAGCGCCTTCATCGCCGTGGTCTTACCGGAGCCGGTCGCGCCGGAAATCACGATGTTCTGTTTGGTACGTACGGCGCGTTCAAGGAACTCGCGGATGCGATGCGCGGCGAGTAGTCCACTGAGCTTTTCTTCCAGCCGCTCGGACGGATCCTCTCCGATGGTTACGCCATCGAATGCATCGGCCGCTTCATAGTCATCAAGCGTGAGACGCAAAGGCGAGGGCTTGCGAATAGTGAAGCTCACCGTCCCGGCCGGCACCGCCGGAGGCACGATCGCCTGCACACGTTCGCCAGTGGGGAGCGATGCGGATATGAGCGGCGCACTTTCCTGGATCGTCTGTTGGGTGGAATTGGCGATCAAGGTCGCGAAGGTGCGCAGGTGCTCGTAGGTCAGAGCAGGGATTGCGTGTCGGCGCCAACCTTCGCGATCTTCCGTCCATGCTTCACCGGGACGGTTGATCACGACCTCGGTCACGTTCCCGGCGAGCAGTCGTCGCAGCGGCGCCAGGAACGTCTCGACCGCGGTGGATGCACCGAGTGTTGAACCTGAGTTTTCGGAGAATTCAACGGGCAGCGGCGAGTCCATACACGTTTCCAAAGTACAGATCGCGCGCGACAAAGATGTTGATGTGCGAACCTTGCGCCAAGGTGAGCGTCGGCGGAATGTTGATGGTGTTTTCGACGGCGATTGCTGCCGCGTCGTTGGCCGAATTCGTGGTATTGGTGAAGGTCAGGCTGTTGTTGTTCGAGCCATTGCCGTTTTGCACGGCGGCCGATGCCAGATCATCGACGACCGAGAGCAGCAGCGCGGAGCCGAACCGCGCAGAGAAATGAGTGTCGAGCTTACCGGTAAGGCCCGAGCGGCCAAGTGCGTCGGTTCCGGGCGAATCCAGATCGATGATGACGCCGTCGGGCGTTTCGACACGCGTCCACAGCACGAAAATCCGGCTTTGGCCCTGACGTAGCTGCGCAGACTGGTACTGGCCCACCAGACGCGAACCCCGCTCCAGCAGCAGCACCTTGCCGTTGGTCGAGTAAACATCGCGCGAGAGCACGCAGCTCGTCATGCCCGGCACTTCGCTGGACAAGGCGGTCTGCAGGATGCAGTCGAGAAACATGCCTTCAGTCAGGGTCATGTTTGGATCGCGGAGCAGCGAGGCGCTGACTTCGGTCGTGCGCGTGGCACTCAATGCACTCGAAAGGGTACTTTGCGAGGGCTCATTCGTGTTCGCGGCATGCGCTTGCGCGAGCGAAGGTAGACCCGGAAAAGTCGAAGGCGCTGCGGACGAACTGTCCGTTTGATTGGTCGGGGCGCTGCCGCCGAGCACAAGCAGCGGCGCCCGTTTGCGGCGTTCAGCGAGATCGGCAGCAGCTTTTTGCTCAGGCGTTTGTGGCGCTGGAGCTTGTCCGCCGACGATCGGAGAGGACGGCATCGTGGGCGGCGGAGGCGGCGCGGTCTGCTTGTCGAAGGCACTGCGCGTCAGGTCGGGCAGAGTGGGCGCAAGGGTTGCAACGTGCGAGGTTTGGTTGCGGCTCGTCAGTGCACCGAGCATCGCTCGAACGCCAAGTGCAATGACGAGTACGATGCCGAGCGCCACCACGACCAGCATGAGCCATTTGCTGCCTTTGCGCGGCCGGCCCACCTGCGGAATGCCACGCGCTGCGGGTTCATCTGCGGGGGACACATTCATTGGGAGTTTCCTTGCGACGATTCAGACGTCGTGCTTTGCGCGGGGCCTACATCCGCCGGCGATCGTTGCGCACGGATCGTGCGTCGCACCTCCGGACTGGTCGTATCGGTGGGTGTCGCGACACCCCGCGGGTTGTAGCTGCGGTTTTCGATGCAGGCAACGGATTGGCCGCGGCGCAGAATCAGCTTGCGTGTGGTCGCTTGCACCACGTACTGGTCGCCTCGCATTTCGCCGTTGACCAGGCTTTCGGTGTGGTCCGCGTTGATGATGAAGACGCCTGGGATCTCCTGCGCGTTTGGAAAACGCAAGTAGGTGAATCGGCCATCGTCGTAGACTTCGGACGGCCATAGCGCGCGTTCGCCACATGCGTAGTAGTTCCAGTTGATGGGTTTGGGCGGAGCATCGAGTTCCGCCGCCAGTAGTGCGCGGTCTGCTTCTGTACGCTGCGCGTGTGCGAGAGCTGCCTCATCCTGCGGATAGCTGAAACGCACCTCGAAGAACATGCCCGCACTGTGGGCGCCCGTGAGACCGGCGGCATGCCGCGCATCGAGTGAAAACTGGTACACGCGCCGATTGGTCACCACGGTCGCATTGGTGACTGCATTGTCTTCACGTGGCTTCACGAACAGGTGCGATCCCGATGGGGCAACCTCCCATGCCAGGGAGTCGCCGAGTGCAATGCTTTGCACCTGCTCGTCAGGGGCGAATTCGATGTCGGTCGAGTAACCATAGTGACCGACGATCTTGACCACATCCGAAGCGTTGTAGACCACGGTCTTGATGCGGGCATCGACCGGCCCGCCTTTGGGGATGGTTTCTCCGAAAGCGAGCATCGGGATCAGAAGTAGGGCAACGAAAAGTATGCGCATGGTCAGCCTCCCGTCGGAGCTGTTTCCGGATCGAAGCGGTAATCGCTGACTTGAAAACCGATCGGATCAACCAGCCGGGCCCTCTCCGTGGTCGGCGGATTCAGATAGCGGTAAGTGATCGTTGCGATCCAGCGCGTGGTTTGGCCCTGCGCATTGGGTAGGTATTCGGTTCGCGTGAACCGCACCTGCGCCACGCCTTTGCCCAGAAATGCGATGGCATTGACCGACACATCGACCTGACCATCTTTCCCATAGACGGCGGTTGGGGAATGCGGATTGTTTGGTTTGATCTGCTCGAAGTAGGAATCGGCTACCTGTGCTGACGACATGATTGTGACCGCTTCGTAGTCCGGGTAGGCCATCGCATTCGAGTAGGAGTTGCGGTAGATCACGTAACGGCTGAGAAAATACTTGTCGATCGCTTCGTTGTAGGTTTCTTTCTGATCGGTCAGGCGCGTCACGATGTCGGTCGCGCCGGTGTTCTTGTCCACACGCACCACGAAAGGTTCTACCGTTTTGAGCGGCGTCAGCAGGGCAAGTGCAATGACCGCGGCGAGCGCGGTCGCCATCCCGAGGCTCGCGAAGATCCAAGCGCGTCTTTCTGATCGTTGCACGCGGACGATTTGATCGGTTTCCCAAGCCTTGGCAGCATCCAGAAAGGCCAACGTTTCCGCAGAATCGTTCATCACGATTTCTTCTCCGTGGCGGGGTAGTGGTCGGGGGTGTTTATCGGCGTGTAGGCGCCGTGGCACTCCGGCGGCTTGGCCGGTGTGGAAGCGCAGGCGGTCAATAAAAGCAGAGCGCCCATAGCCAAGGCTCCCCGCAATAGCGGTGCAAGTCGATGCATATCGGTTCCTTTGGTTAGACGGCGTTTCGGCCGCGGACCTGCCAAGTGCGCCTCACGAGCCCCAAGGCGTTTTGGCTGCGCAGGTGCCGGGACAGATGTTCACTCGGAGTCATCGGCAATCCGCGTTCGGCGCGGTCGCGTGACCAGCCCTTATGGGAATGGCCGGTACCGATCGCACGGCTGACACCGATGCCGAGCACGCCGATTTCCACCAAGCGTCCGAACATGCCTTGGGTCTGCAGCGCCAATCCGCCGCCCAAGGCCGAGGCGATCGCGCGTGTCTGGAACAGGACGGCGAGCGTGGCCAGCGTCGCGCCGAAGACTTTCAAGGTGTCGATGACCAGCTCGTCCCACTGGTCGGTGTTGATTTGCGTCAGGTAATCGCTCAAGAAGTGGAAGCACAAACTGATCGCGCAGGCGACCAGAAGAAACAGGATGGCGAAATTGACGACCTGACCGAGCCAGGCTTCGAAAAAGCGCTGAGTGGCACGGAAGATGGCCAGCAGAATGAAAAGCGGACCAATCGCCAGAAGCAACGCAGTGGAGATGAAGGCCATGAAAATGATCCCGCACGCGAGCGCGACGATGACCGTGACCGAAAGCCAGATCACTAGCGCCAGAAAATAGAAACCAATGCCTCCCAAGCCGCTTACCCCACCTTCCGACTTTCCACGAGACCAGGCTTTGTCGCCAATCTCGATTCCCTGGTTCTCCGCGTCATCGAGGACATCGGCGATTGTCGTAGGCGAGCTTCCCGAGTTCGAACCCGGCGCGACCAGATCGGCTGCAAGGGCGCTGGGCGTCTGGAGAAAGAACTGCGCGACCTGGGCTTGATAGAAGCCGGCCGTCAAGGCGAAAGCGACGATGACGACGATACGGATGACGCGTTTCGCGCCATCGGTGAACGGCTCGCTGATTCGCCCGCTCGCGAGCCCCGCGGCCCACAACAGCACATAGATGGTGAGCAACGCGGTCGCCGCGCCGCCGATGAGGGCGACCATCGTTGTGGAGGCGGAGTTGACGTAGTTCGTCGTCGTGGTGACGATCGAATCGAGCAGCCAGTGAGCAATGCGGGTGTTAGCCAAGTTGAATCGTCCGTCTGGTCATTTCTTGGGACAAGAAGAAGCGGGTGGCTTTCCGTCGTAAGCGTCCATGGCTTCTTGGCAGGTCTCGGCTTTTTCTGCGACGCCGCACCATGGATTGTTGATGCGGTCTGCTTGGGTTGGAGATTCGTTGCACTTTGCGAAAGCAGCGTCGCGCTTTGCTTGATTTTGCTTGCCCAGCAGCGTGTGATAGTCGGGTACCGGATCGGCGGAGTGCGAACAGGCGGAAAGTGCCACCATCGCGGCAGCAAGGAAGAGCGGCATCGGAATTCGTTTCATCAGAAGTTCTCCAATCAATACTTCGCGGCGGTCAGCTTGTAGTCGTCCTGGGTTTCGTGCTGCTGCTGGACTTCCTTGTTCTGCTGCATGAGCTGGTTCGCCGCCTGCAGCCGCAGCAGTTGGTTGATGAGCATTCCGTTCTCGATCTCAATGCGTGCCTGCAACTCGGCGATCGACTTCATGTCCGTGGTGCTGTCGATCTGCGCCATCAGTTCATTCAGCCGCTGGAAGCGTTGCGAACTGTCATCGAGCACCTGGGCGTTGTAGGCCTGCTGGGTCGCGGCGTTGTCCATGTGCGTGCCCAGCAATTGCGTCACGCCTGAATCCACACCGGCAAACTGCGGCTGGCTGAGTTCGGAGGCCTCATTCCTGATCTGGTTTGCCAATGCACCCACCTGTCCGCCGTTCTGCATCGCCGCCAGCGTTTCGTGCCAGTTTGTCGGAATGTTGGCGTTGTAATCTTCCGGATCGATCAAACCCAATCCGCGGTTGCCGGTGAGCGAGGCGTACTGCTGCTTGGCCTGATCAAGCTGGGCCTTCAATTGCTCCAGTTGCTGGATCATCTCCATGTACTGCGCGATGGCTTCTTGCAGATTGGCCGGATCGATTACGATTTCCTGTGCGTACGTAATCGGCGGCGTGATCGCGGCCGCGATACCGCCGGCCAGCGCGAAACCAAGTGTCATCGCCAAGATCGTGCGTTTCATTGCGCTCTCCTCATTTGTTCGAAGACGGGCAGCCAAAGGTTCGGATCGTTGCCCGCTTGTGCGATGGCCCGCGTGGCGAGTTCCACCGACGCTGCCGTACCCGAAAGCACCGCCAGTTCGGGCTCGAAGCCACGCAGGTTCAATTCGCAGACGGTGGAGTTGGAGCCTTGCTTGAAGAGAAAGCCGCGGAGGTTCTGTTCGACTAGGTCCTTGCGGACGATGTCGTATTCCCGTTCGGTCAATTTGAATCCGTCGATGTAGTCTTCGCGGGCGGCTTTCGGGTTTGGCAGATACACTTGCGTCACGCACTGCTCGATCAGTTGGCGACTGATCCGCGAGCGAAGTACATCCGAAGGACTCTGGGTGCCGAAGATCGCCAGAGCGTTGCGCTTGCGATAGGTCTTGACCGCATCGAGGGCTTTGCCCTCGAATACTGGATCAAGCAGCATCTTCCAGAACTCGTCCATATTGAGGATGAAGCGGCGGCCATCGATCAGCTGCTCCATTCGATGGAACAGGTACATGACGGTCACGGTGCGGGTTTCGTCGTTGTCAAGAAATTCCGTCACGTCGAAGCCGAAGTGTCGTCCGGTGGCCAGGTTCAGCGTGTCCACTTCGTTGTCGAGTAGCCAGCCGAGCGATCCGCCCGCGCACCACTTACGGAAGCGCGCAGCGTTGCCGTTCGGATCGGTAGGATCAAAGAACTCCTTGAGTGCCGAGAAGCGGCGTGAGGCGAACGGCATCATGTAGAGGCCATTCACCGCCTCGTGGATTTCCCGCTCGCGCGAAGGCGAGAACTGAAACCGAGGATCTTCGCCGGCGATGCAACGTTTGACGAGCTGCATCAGGAACGAGCGGTTGCCGGGCGTGTCCGGCAGTGCGCAGGGGTTGAAGCCGGTCGGTACGCCGTTTCTTAAAGTGAAATACTGCCCGCCTAGGGCGCGCACGAAGATTTCCTGACCGCGATCCTTGTCGAAGGTGAATACGGTCGGGCGGTATTTCTCGCACTGCGACAGCATGAAGGTCTGGATGACCGTCTTGCCGGCGCCGGTGGGTCCAAGCAGCAGGGTGTGTCCGGGGACGCGCTCGTCGATGTCAGCTTCGTCGATGCTGCGCTTCGAACTCGGCGGTAGATGGAAATTGAAGTAGAACGGCGTGCCGGACGCCGTCTTCAGCAGGGTGACGGCCGGCCCCCACTGATTGCCTTCTCGACGTCCGGTGGGATAGTTGTGGAAGCCGGTAAACCCGACGATGTTGCTGCTGGAGATGGGAGCGGGGCGCGGGCGCATCGTGAAGTTGCCCGGCAACTGCGCGAAATAAGCAGCTTCGACGCATTCGTCCTCGCGCACGGTCGCGAAGCCGCACTCGGAAAGCGCCGCCTTGGCATCCGACAGGCGCTCGATCAGCTCGCGTTGTGTGCCGGCCAGGATCTGCAGACTCAAGTGATGTTCGCCAAACACCACGCGGTTGCTGGCGAGATCATCCAGGGCGGTACCGATGTCGGCAATTTGCGATTGGGAGACGTCCTCGGCGTTGATCAGCAGCCGCTGCTGCTTCTGCAGCGCGGCCATCGCCTTGGTACGTCCGAAGATCGCAAACGACTGCGTGAGTACGAACGGGAACGGCAGCGTCAGCAATACATTCAGGTGACCGGGTTCGGTCCGTTCGATCTGGTAGGCGCTCGCAGAGAGCATCGCGCCGATTCGGCTGTCGGTTGCGCTGCGGATTTCAAACTGATCGACGCCGAAAGAGACGCGCGAGCTGGCCATTCCAAATGCGGCACAGCCTTTCGGGACCGCGATGCGCTGCCATTCGCCATTCACGAGGTACGAGAAGAACTCCAGCGTTTCGGAGTACACAATGCCATTGCGCGTATAGGTCGCAAGCCGACGTGGTGCATAACGGCTTAAACCTGAGAGCACCATTTCGGCCAGCTCGTCGAGACGCGCTGATGCCTCGGCGATGGATTCGAGCACGCCGACGGTGGTCTTCTTGGTGCCGAAGTCGAGCAGCTTCCGGCCGCGCGACTTGCCGCGTACCAGCAAGGTCAAATAGTGCGCATTGGCCATGAGCTGTACGCCGGAGAGACTCGCGCGATAGCGCTCATTCAACCGCCCGGCGAAGTCGTTCTCGAAGGTGCCTGCCGGATATTCGGCAGCGGCTTCGCGGACCGTATGCAGCCACAGCGCAACATCGTCGCTTGCGATGTTGCGAAGCAACCCCGTGAGTGCGTCGTGCCAAGCCTGAATGTCCTCGTCATCCGCGGCTTCATGCGCGACGCCGGCGATCCTGATCGTCGTGAGCGTATCGCCTGCGACGGTTCGCACGTTGAATGCGGAGACGTGCGCGGAATACGGGATGAAGTCGGTCAGTGGCCTTGCCGCATTGGCGAGGCCTTGTCTGGGCGCAAACATGGCTTTTCCTTCAGCGGCGCTTGCGATGTGGCATGGGTGAATACGAGCCCGCCCGCCAGAACTTGCGGGTGCGGTGCATCGCTTTGGTGTTGAGTTGCAATGCGAGGTAGCGGAACGCGCGTGGATCCTTGGCGCAGACCAAGCGAGCGATCCCGTAGAGGATCACGCCGACACCGAGCGCTCCGATCTTCCATGCCACCGAGGTCTGCAGCATGTTGGCGACGAGATAGGCGCAAGCACTGCTGGCCGTGATCAGGAGGAGCGCTTGAATTGGCAAACCCAGTAACACGGGTGGACGGGCCAAGCCACCGAAGAGAGGATCGCTGCGCAAACCGTTTGCCATGCTCAGCACCCACCCGAGCCGTACAAGGCGGTGACGACTTCGGTTGCCACACCGGCGACGATCGCACCGATCAGTACCTGACCGACCGTGTGCCAGGACATGCGGCCGAAGGCGGCCAACACACCAGAACCCATGACCGCCACGATCAGGATGAAGAACACGCCTTCTTTGATCCAGGTCAGCGCACTGTTCGCCTTGGTGCACAGATCCATGCCACCCGCGTCTTGCGCCAAGGCCAGATGCGGCATCACCGCGCTGCACACCATGAAGGTCAAACTCAGAAAGCACTGCAAGTAACCGGCGTTGCGTTGCAAAAACGGGCCGCACGAAGCCAGGCGGGTTGACGCCATTTCAATCTCCAAGAATGAGTGGAAGTGCTAGATCACTTGTGCGTGCCGAGCAGCAGCGTCGGCGGCAGTGGTCCGTGTTGCTGAATGGTGCGGAGCAGACGGTCGAGGGACTTGTATTGGCGAGGCTCCTTCGTGGCGGTTCCGATCAGAGTGATGAACTCATCTTTCCAGATGGGCAAGGCCTTCAGGCTGAAACCTTCTTCCGTCTGGAAGATGCATAGCTGACGAATGGCGTTATTGGCGAGTTGGTCCGCCAGCTCCGACTCGTACATCGTCGGTTCGCTGCGCGGAGTTCGGGGCATGTAGAGGGTCCGCCGCTTCAGTCCCTCGCTGATCGACATCGGCTTTTTCGGCTTGGCCATAAATAAGGCCCTCGTCCGCCTGGCTCGTGTCGAGTCTAGTCCTGATGTAAACGTTTTCCCCCTGCGATTCGGCACCCCCGGTCATGGCCGTTTTCTGCTCCACCCAAGCGGCGGTGGCGTACACGTCCCACGTGGGTGGCGCCGTCTGGACTGTCACGGTCGCCGGGGAGTCTTGGCCGGGGTCGCTGTCGCCTTGCACTTGCTGCAGCAGCCATCGTTCGATTTCGGGTTGCGACACGCCGAGCTTTACCATCGCGTTTGCCTGCTCGATGGCCCGGTCAATGTTTGATTCCACCGACGCGGGACCCGCCCAAGCGGGGGCAAGGGCGATGGAGGTGAAGGCCAAGCAAGTGAGACGGGCAGGAAAGCGCATGCCAAAATTCTTCTTGTTTGTTTATAAAAAAACGCAAAAAAACTGCTACGTTTATTGGCGTTTTTTCAAAGGTAGGTCAAAGAACACCGTTGTGTCAAGCTGAATTTGCGGTGCATCAGTAAATTCTCAGACGCCATGGTGATGCGAAGCCTTGACATTGGAATGGCTTGGGAGGACAGGATTCGACTTGCGACTTCTTTGAGGGGTTTTGCCGGCAAACATTGCTGTCTCAAATGAGTTATAATCTGCTCTCAAAGGAGACGACGATGAGTAAGGCTCTTCGGAGAAGCGAGAGGTCCGCCGCGGCGGGTCGGTTTACTGCGTACGCTCAAACCAGCTCGGGAAGTGCGATGTTGGAGACTAATAAAGGCCTCGCGCGCAAGCTGACGGGCAGGGACGACTTCGATCGCGACACCTACACCATGATCCGTCGAGCAGAACCGGGATTCTTGGTCGAAGTGCTGCGCTACGGAGTCTCGCCCGAAGTCTTCAAAAGAATCGCGAAGGATCTGGGAACGGATCAAAAGACTTTCAGCCGATGGACGGGGGTCGCTATCCAGTCTGTTCATCGCAAGCTGCAAAACGACAAGCCGTTGTCGCCATCGGAGAGCGAGCGTGTGTTGGATGTCAGCAAGCTGATCGGTGAAGCACAGCGCATCGTCGATGAGAGCGGCAATCCGGAAGGATTCGATGCGGCGAAGTGGGTCGGTGAGTGGGTGCAGACACCCGTTCCGGCGCTAGGCGATCGCAAACCGGCCGAGTTGCTTGATACGGCAGTCGGCGCCCAGGAAGTCCTGAAAATTCTGCAACAATCGCAATCGGGCGCGTACGCCTGATGGCCACCGCTTGGCGTATCGCCGTCGAAGCGAGGAGCTACCACTGCGATGACATGACCGGCGCCGGAGCGAAGGACACCGGCGGACGCTGGAACGACAAAGGGACGGCGATCGTCTATTCGTCGCCGAACATCGGGCTGGCCGTATTGGAAACTTTGGTCCACATCGGCACCCACTCGCTTCCATTGAATCGCTATCTCATCCGCATCGACATTCCGGATGAAGTGTTCAATGAGGCGACCGAGATTGCGAGGCCTCCGGTTGGATGGGATGCACAGCCTGCCGGGCTGACGTCCATCGAGGTCGGCGAAACATGGGTGCGCTCAGGGGTGAGTGCGATTCTTCGGGTGCCTTCGGTGATCGTCCCCGAGGAGCTGAACATCTTGATCAATCCAGCTCATCCGGATGCAAAGCGCTGCAAGGCCACGAGGGTGCGTAGGTTCATCTACGACGATCGCTTGCGTTCATAGAGCACTTCTGCCGATCACTGAATAATTCGGCTCTGCGGCGCGTGCT
The DNA here is from genome assembly GCA_035253005.1 of Rhodanobacteraceae bacterium. Classification (GTDB taxonomy): domain Bacteria; phylum Pseudomonadota; class Gammaproteobacteria; order Xanthomonadales; family Rhodanobacteraceae; genus 66-474. Next base: position 5,464 of record DATFCO010000220.1, on the reverse strand, counting down.
TCGTCCGCATCGGTCGTGGTTGCGCTTAGGCGAATGCTGGAACAAGAAGTGTTCGCGCGCTGATTCGCTGGCGCTCCGCAACGCAGGAAACTCACCGCCGCGTCTCTCGCAAACACAGATTCGTGTATTCGCCGATCGCGGCTCCGCTTTGCATGTCTGTCTTCGTGCGGGGAATTGCACCTTATCGTGGTCATCATTGCTTCGCGGTCGCACCGCGCAACCCGCAAGGGGTGCTCCACTGCGTTCCGCCCGCCGCTGCGCGCTGCGCGCTTGCTTGCGGTGCGCTGGTGCTATCCCGCTACGCGCCTGACTTCCCACGGTGCAATCCAGCGCCGAAGGAGATCAGACATGAGTCACCGCCGCGACATGTTGAACGACTATCACGTCACCACACCGTTTTGCGAACACGAGATTCTCGTTGCTGCGGAAGACATCCTACGCCGGCGGCTCGAGCGCCAGGCCGAGTTGAAGAGTCCGCGCGACACCGAACAGTTCCTGCGCATTCGACTTGGCGCGCTGCCGCACGAAGAGTTTCACTGCATCTTCCTCGACAATCGCCATCGCGTCATCGCGTGCGAAAAGCTCTTCAATGGCACGCTCGATGGCGCTTCAGTTCATCCGCGTGAGGTCGTACGCGCCTCCATCCGGCACAATGCCGCCGCCGTGATCTTCGCGCACAATCACCCTTCGGGTGTCTCAGAACCTTCCGCGGCGGATCGCGCGATCACGCGCGAGCTGCGCGATGCTCTGGTTCTCATTGGCGTTCGCGTCCTCGACCACTTCGTCATCGGCGAGACGGCGACCTCCATGGCGCAGCGCGGGCTTATATAGCCCGCGTTTTCCCCTATACCACTACCATTGAATAGCATCAGCCGTTCGTAGAGCGACGCATTTGGACATCCACTCCAGTCATGCGCAAGCGCCATTCGCAAAGTGCGGCGCTGACTCCAAAATGCTCTGCAATATCTGCCGCGCTTTGCCGGCGCGAGCGCAAACGCAGTAACCCATCCCGAGGCACTAGGAGTGCTCCCGCCTGCCAATCTGCTTCTTGCTCCTGCTCGTCGGAGTAGTCACTCAGGAGCAACAGTTTTGATGGGGCGACATCTACGCGAGCGGGAACATGCCGCAGGAGAATGTGCGACAACTCATGCATGAGATCGCTCCGCTGCCGCACTTTTGCGTGGACAGGGTTGATCACGATCGCAAAAGCATTTCCCTCTTGCAAGGTCATTGCTGACCAACTTGAAGCATCGACCTCTATCAATTGACGAGTCACTTGAGTATTCAAGCCAAGTGTCTCGAAATCGAGAATGGTCACGTTGAGATGCGCGGCATACTCCCAAGGGTCCAGAGGCGCAATCTCTGCCAGCTGCAGCGCAGCTCTCGCTGCTGCGGCGTTCTTTTCCGCTTGAGCTTTGAAGCCACGTCGCAAGGGTCACTTGCCCAGAAGGCTTTCACGCGCACGCAATGCATTCTGCGCAGCAATGATCAAATGTCCCAGCGCGGTTGCAGTGTCCATTGCGACTGTCTTCTTTTTCTTGAAATGCACAACCGCCGTTGGGGTTGTCGCTTGGTCGTTGCTCAGCTCCATGCCTAAGAACTCGCGCGGATCTCGTTCGACCCACTTACATAGTCTGGCAAAAGTGGCGAGATCGGGCATGTGGCCGTTCTCCACCCTGGAGAGTGTCGCGGGGCTCACGCCTGCTTCTAAAGCGGCTGCCCTAACCCCACGAGTTCCGCGCTTATCGGCAACCATCTTTCCTAAATCATTGATTTTTAATTCCACTTTTTCTCCGTGCGCGAAAAAACGCCCAAGTCTTGACGGCTCAGGCGCTGCCGAGTAGAGTGTTTCGCACGTAAGACGATACGTTTCTCATCGAATACGTCCTACAGCTGCAACGAATAGAATCATATCTGAAGACCCCAGTCAAGAAGGATCACTCCAGTGAATGAGCAAGCAGAAGAATCCAAGCGGCACCCCAAGCACGTTGAGGTCCATGTCCAGGACATCAAAGAAGCCGAGAAGGTCACGTTCTCCGAATCTATTACCGCCACCTTAGCGCAGGTCTGGGACAAGTCGTATGTAGAACTCAAGATCGCGCGCAGAGCCAAGGACGTTTTCCAAACGGCTGGGCACCATCCGAAATCTCTGATGGGTGATCTCGGGTTGACGCTGGAACAAGCACGTGATCAAGGCGTTATTACCGATTACCGGTTCAGCATCGCGTCGGAGACTGGAGGCGCCTAGATGGCGCAAATCAACGAATCTCCGGCGATAGATCCCGCGGCGGGCGCGGCGGCCTTGGAGGAGGATCTGCCGCGCGTTTTGAGAATGCTCGGTGCGACTTCGATTGAAGAGTTAGGGTGGTCGCGCCCGAATAAGCTCACGTTGCTAATCCCGATCTCCGGGGTGCACCAAGGGAACACCGACGATTATCTGCTGCGTTTGGGCTTCCATGCATATCGGACTTGGCCTCCCAGCGCGCAGTTCGTGAATCCGGAGACGCTGAGTTACTCCTACCCGCAGGATCAGCACTTTGTTCCGCAGCTTACGAGCGGAGAATGCCGGACACATGTTGCCTACCCACACGGTACAAACAAGATCCAGCTCATTTGTTGTTCGGCCACTCTGGAGTTCTACGAAATAAAGCACAACGTCGCGCAAGAGCACCTGTGGTCCGAAACCAATAACTTCTGGACCACCGTCAACGCAATAAAGAGAGCAATGGCTTCTTTCTACCAAGGACCGTTTCCAAAACATGGACAATGAAGACGACGTCTTACGTCCACCATCGGCGCGAGCGTACGAGCCCAATGGCCTTCAGCTTCGGGTTCCGTTCTCGGCCTTGACATCGACACTTGCTCTGCTAAGAGCCGCAAGACGTCGTGAAAGTGGAGTGCTGTGGTACGGAGTTCGAGATGCCGCTGGGAACGGCACAGTGGCTTATGTCGTCGCCCCGCGCCAGCGAATGAGCTGGGGAAATTATTTGGTTTCGGCGCAGGCCTTGACTGAAGTGGTTCGCCGCCTGCCCGATATCTGGAAGCCCTTGGCGCAAATTCACAGTCATCCTGGTGCAAACGTTGAGCACTCAAGATACGACGATGAAATGGCGAGCAGCAGGAAGGCACTATCGATGGTGTTTCCTTTCTACGGGAACCATGCTCCAGCATTTCCAAGCGGGGTGGGTGTGCACGAGTGGCAGAATGAGTACTGGCATCTCCTCGACGAGCAGTCAGCGAAAGCGCGTGTGATTCTTGTGCCGGGAGAAGTCCAGGTAGAGGATCTGAGATGAGCGGCGTCAAAAAGATTGGCGACCGGCATCTTCGCCCCGCCGACGGCCTATCCCATATGCTTCAGCCCGATGCTCAGTCCGTGCGCATTGTTGTTGCGGATGAGTGGGGAAGCTCTCGATCCGGACAGCTACTTGTCACTTGTCTGGTGAATCTTCTTTGTCGTCAGGTTGGATTAGTGAGACATTTGGAGGTGGTAGCAAGATCGACCGCAGCAGTAGTTAGATTGCCGAACGGCCAAGCGGTTGAAACCTTCCCCAACTGCCTTGAGGCACTCGTGAGCTGGGCCGTAGGAGACGCGGTTTCCATCTGCACATCTGCGACTGTTCACGACCCAGATCATCTCATCCTTATCGGCAACACTTCTCCTTCGATCGCGCTATCAGCGGAACGTCAGGTAATCACAGTCATTGCCGATGGTTGGTGCGCATGGGTCGGTGAGCCCGACAAAGCCCCTCGCAATGCCTCTCCCAACTCGAGAAATCCGCTTGGGCCTTTCTTTGGAGCTACGTTAGCGGCCGGCGAAGTCTTCAAACGCACCCGGGGTATCACCCGAGGTCGTTTCTTGAGCGCAGCGGGCTATTCCTTGTGGTCCGGTGAATCGAATGAAGATTGGTGCGCGCTTGAAGATGGCCCTGAGGTGTCTGGACTCAGCCTCTGTCCTATCCATATCTTCGGTCTGGGCGCAGTTGGAAATGGTCTCGCCTATTTGATGCAGAACATGGAGCTCGACCAGGGATATTTCATTCTGGTAGATGATGACGTTTACGACGGTACGAATTTGAATCGTTGTTTTCTTGCGGGCGCACAGGATGTGTCCCACAAAAAGGTGGATGCGATCTCTTCCGCATTGCTGGCGTGCGGAATTGAGACCTTCCCATACGATGGGACGGTGAAAACTTATGTTTCCGATATTCGACGGGGCCTCAGATCTGATGTTGCTCGTCAAGTCGACAACTCTGAATTCGAGATCGTCGCGTCCTGCGTTGACAAGGGAATCTCCAGACAGGACATCCAGGGGCTGCAGCCACGGTTGTTGATGGGTGGAAGCACCCTCGACATGACCGCTCGAACCAATTGGTACTCGCAGCGTCCCGGCGCGGCCTGCCTGGCGTGCTTTAACCCCAAAGAGCGTGATGGAGAGAACATCCGTGAGCTCGAACGACAGCTCCGTCAGATGCTTCCCGGCGCGCGAAGAGATTTCTTGGTCGAGCAAGGCTTGAATGTAGAAGCCGTCGAGGAATATCTCGCTAACCCACAGTGCGGAAGTATCGGCGAAGCGACGCTCAATAATTTTGCGACGCGTCCGCCCACTCAATTTTCTGCCGGCTTCGTTTCCTTAGGAGCCGCACTGCTTCTCGGGGCGAGGCTGCTGCAGCAAACTGTCCTAAAGAACCAATGCCAGCTGCTGAATGAGATCACCACATTGAACTTTCTCAATGGTGGGCGAGTAAACACAAACCTTGCCGCTGATGACCAGTGCGAGTGGGGATGTCAAGAGCGCCGCAGCCATAGTCGTGTACGAAGTTAGCCTATGGCGCTGCCAGATTGTCTGCGTTGGCACGAGCCCGTACTAGATTGGCGAGTAATACCCGAGTCCAAGTTGGGATACTGATGGGGATACGGCGAAACGTATCATTCCTGCGCATATTGATGTATCAGTTGCTTGCAATAACAATCAGATCCCATCACGGCCCACAATTTCCTCGCCTCTTTCGCTTCGTTCCATCCTTGGCGCGTTCGCCCGTTCGCCATCCATGGCCCTCATCTGCGCGAGGTCATGTCATTCAAGGCATGACCTGAGCCGCGCAGATTCGAGCTCACGCTGCGCAGCAGATGCCGTTAAAGGCATCTGCTAAGCGCGCAGCGTTCGACCCCATCACGGTCCACATCCCTGCGCGGTTCTCCGTCAGCGCATCCACAGCGCTTTCCGTCTTTCACCCGCTCTTCACCGGGAGTTTGGGATTGGCTGTCATGAAGATCGTTCGCAGAACTTCTCCATGGCAACGGCACCAAGCTGGAAACGCGAAGGCGACAGGCACATTGCGCTGTCGGGTTCCTGGAGCCTGCTGGTGGACAAGCAGCGCCGCCGCCGGCTGCTGCGCGACTTGCGGCAACTGAAAACTCCGCACAGCTACCGCTGGGACCTGCGCAGGGTCGACGCGATGGACAG
>DATFCO010000219.1:0-3890 GCA_035253005.1 Rhodanobacteraceae bacterium | reverse complement strand
TCCTCGCGCGCCTCGCGCAAGGCGGCAGACACCGCGTCCACGTCGCTCTCGTCGATGCGGCCGCCGGGAAAACTCACCTGCCCCGCGTGCGTGCGCAGCCCGCTGTGGCGCAGCGTGAATACCACTTTCGGCTGCGGCAGGTCACGCAGCGCGATCAGCACCGCCGCGCCCGCGCGCGGCGCATCGCCCAGCAGGTCGATCAGCTCATCGCGATTCCAGCCAGGTTCCAGCGGCGGCTGTAGCAGCGGATGCAACGCATGTTCGACGGCCTCGATCGAAGCATGCTGTTCTTGAGAAGTGCGGACAGGGCTATCCGCTTTTTGATCTGCCTTTCTCATCATGGACGATGAGACGGATCATTCCGCTTCGGCAGCACTTCGCGCATGCAGCGCAACCTTTCCGCGTCGCTCATCGTTCCCCAGCGCGCGATCTCGTCGAGATTGCGGCGGCAGCCGATGCAGTAACCGCGCTCGTCCAGCCGGCAGATGCCGATGCAAGGAGTGAGAGGTAACGCGGACTGGACATGCGCGTTCATTCCGCTCACGCGGCTTGCTTCACGGCTTGGTGTCGATCAGCCGGATATCGAACATCAGGCCTTCGTTGGGCCCGATCCGGGGCGGCTGGCCGCGTTCGCCGTAGGCCATCTGCGGCGGGATGAACACCTGCCAATGATCGCCCACGTGCATGCGCGTGATGATCTGCCGCCAGCCGGGAATCATCTGGTCGACCGGAAACGTCACCGGCTTGCCGCGGTCCTCGGTACTGTCGAACACCGTGCCGTCGAGAAATTCGCCGCGGTACTGCAAGGTGACTTCGCTGTCCACCGTCGGGCTCTTGTCGCCGCTGCCGTCCTCCAGCACTTTGTATTGTACGCCCGAAGGCAGGGTCACCACGCCCTTCTGCTGCTTGTTCTGGGCGAAGAATTTCTGCGCGCGCGCCAGATTGTCCGCCGCCAATTTCGCGAATGCAGCCCGCGCTTCCGACACCATGCGCTGCTGCATCGCCGCGATTACCTGCTGCATTTCCTGCGGCGGGTAAGCGGGTTTCTTTTGGCCATAGCCGTCCTGCACACCGTGCAGCACGGCCGAGATATCGATCTGCAAACCGTGCTGGCCCAGATCGCGCCCGGCCTCGTAACCCAGCGCATAGGAGAGTTTGCGATCGCCGGACGGCGGCGCATTCTGCGCGCGCGCGGACGTCAGCGGCAGAGCCGCCGCGAGCGCGGTCGTCATGGCGATGCTGGCGATCCTCATCTGGGGTTTCCCTCGTGCGGGTTCGCGATGCTAGCAAACCCGGCGATTTTGAACGTCGACAGGCATAAAGGTTCCCGTCAAAGCGGCCCACCATAGCGCTTTTCGCCCGCGGTGACGCGCAGATCCAGGCGGTTTTCGGGCGGCGCCAACGCGCAAGTAGCGAACGGGGTGAATACGCAGGGCGGGTTGTAAGCGGTGTTGAAGTCGATCACGATGCGGCCATCGCGCGGCGGCTCGGTGTAGAGAAAACGACCGGCTCCGTAGGTTTCCTTGCCGGACGTGCCGTCGGCGAACATCAGGTACAAGACTTCATCTCCGGGTGTTTCGATCACCGGCAGCAATTCGTATCGATTGCCATCGCGTCCAAACACCGCCCTGCCTGGCGCGGGATAGCTTTCGAGCTGGCCGATAACATTCATGGTTTCCAGGGTGCGTGGTGCCTCGAACGGAATCCATTGCGCTTCGATACGCCAGGACGGATCGACCGGAAACGATTCGATGCCCGCGAAACGCGTGCGCGTTTCCGCTTTTTCGTCGCGCGCGCGCAGCGCTTTGCGGCCGCTGCGGTCGATCACGATGAAATTCGCGCTGCCGAACGTGACGCGCGTCGGATTCGGCGAGCGGTCGTCCTGCAATATCGCGTGCGTTTTCGATTCGCCGTCGATCGATGCGTTTGCCCCCGGCGCGAGTTCGATCTCGGTCGTCCCGTCTTCGCGCAAGTCGACCACGCCCAGATGCGCCGGCGCCTTCTCCAGCACGATCGTGTTGTCGCTCGCACTGCCGATCGTGTTGCGACCCGGCTCCAGCCAGTGCAACCCGACCAGGCTCAACCAGCAGTCCGCCGCGGTTAATCGCGCCAGACGCTGCGCGCGCCACTCTTCGATGGAACGCTCGTAATCGTCCACTCAGCGGCCCCGCAGGAACAACTTGTCCAGTTCGGGGATGCTCAACTGGGTCCAGGTCGGACGGCCATGGTTGCACTGGCCGGAACGTTCGGTGGCTTCCATCTCGCGCAGCAGCGCATTCATCTCGGGAATCGTCAGCCGCCGATGCGCGCGCACCGCGCCGTGGCAGGCCATCGTCGCGAGGAGTTCGTTCTGCAATTCCGCAAGCATGCGCGAATGACCATGTTGCGCGAGTTCGCCCAGCACGTCGCGCGCGAGTTGCACCGCGTCCGCGCTTTCCAGTAAGACCGGAATGCGCCGCACCGTGATCTGGCGCGGCCCGCTGCGATCGATTTCGAGTCCGACCTCGCCCAGCGCGAATGCATGTTCTTCCGCCGCCGCGGCTTCGCTTTCGCTGACCGACACGGACAGCGGCACCAGCAATCCTTGCGATTGCACGCCGTCGCGCTCGCACGCGGCTTTCAGTTTTTCATAGGTGACTCGCTCGTGCGCCGCGTGCATGTCCACCAGCACCAGGCCGTGCGCGTTCTCGGCGAGGATGTAGATGCCGGAGAGTTGCGCGAGCGCATAGCCCAGCGGCGGGGTTTCGCCGTCACGTGTTTGCGGCAGCGGCGCGGAAACCACGGGCGCGGCTTCGAGCAATCGCGCATAGGCATTCGCGCGCGGCTCGCGCACGCCGAGGCTCAAATTTTGCGGATTGCGTTCCGGCCAGAAACCATCCGTGGCGCTGGGCCCCGATCTCGTCGCCCCTGTCGACTCGCTCGCCGACGCGAGCTGCGATTCAACGCGGCTCGCGAAAGCCCCGGCTCGCCCTGCGTGCGTTTTCGCGATCACTTCATGCAAGGTGCGGAACAGGAAGTCGTGCACCAGCCGCGCTTCGCGGAAGCGCACTTCCGATTTGGCCGGATGCACGTTGACGTCCACGCCTCGCGGATCGAGTTGCAGGAACAGCACGAAGGCCGGATGCCGGCCGTGGAACAGCACGTCGGCGTAAGCCTGCCGCACCGCGTGTGCCACCACGCGATCGCGCACCAGTCTGCCGTTGACGTAGAAATATTGCTGATCGGCCTGCGTGCGCGACGCGGTCGGCGATCCCACCCAACCGCGCAGTTCCATGCCGGCCGCGGCATGTTCCAATGCCAGGCAATTCTCTGCGAAATTGGAACCTAACAATTCCGCCGCGCGCGCGAGCTGCGCGTGCGCATCGTGCGCCGGCTTCAGCAAGCGTGCCGGCTTGCCGTTGTGGCTAAGACGGAATTCGATTCCAGGCCGCGCCAGCGCCAACGATTTTACCAGCTCGTCGATGTGGCCGAATTCGGTGCGCTCGGCGCGCAGGAATTTGCGCCGCGCCGGCACCGCGTGGAACAAGTCGTGCACCTCCACGCAGGTGCCCACCGCGCCCGAAGCCGGTTGCGGTTCGCCGATGCGCGCGCCTGCGGCCTCGATGCGCCACGCATGGTCGGCATCGCGCGTGCGCGAAGTCAGTTGCAATCGCGATACGGATGCAATCGACGCCAGCGCTTCGCCGCGGAAGCCCATGCTGGCCACGTGCGTAAGGTCCTCGAAACTCGCGATCTTGCTGGTCGCGTGCGCCGCCAGCGCCAGAGGCAATTCGTCGCGCGGAATCCCTGCGCCGTCATCACGCACTCGGATCAACCGCGCGCCGCCTTGAGCGATGTCGATTTCGATCTTCGCGGCGCCCGCGTCGAGGCTGTTCTCGACCAGTTCCTTG
>DATFCO010000218.1:0-8232 GCA_035253005.1 Rhodanobacteraceae bacterium | reverse complement strand
CGCTGCGGATTCCCAACCTGCCGCATGAGTCCACGCCGGTCGGCAAGGAAGAATCGGAAAACGTCGAGATGGCGCGCTGGGGCACGCCGCGCGCGTTCGATTTCCCGGCAAAGGATCATGTCGAACTCGGTGTCCGCCATGGGTGGCTGGATGGCGAGGCCGGAGCCAAGCTGTCGGGCGCGCGCTTCACCGTGTTGCGCGGGCAGCTCGCGCACCTGCATCGCGCGCTCGCCCAGTTCATGCTGGACCTGCACACCCACGAGCACGGTTACACCGAGTGCAATGTGCCGCTGCTGGTCAATCACGACACCATGCAGGGCACCGGGCAGTTGCCGAAGTTCGAGGAGGATCTGTTCTCGACCGCGGTCGGCGACACCAGGCGGTATTTGATCCCCACCGCCGAGGTCTCGCTCACCAACCTGGTGCGCGACTCGATCGTGGAAGCCGAGGCGCTGCCGATGCGCCTGACCGCGCACACGCCGTGTTTCCGCGCGGAGGCAGGTTCCTACGGCAAGGATGTCAAGGGCATGATTCGCCAGCACCAGTTCGAGAAGGTGGAACTGGTGCAGGTCGTCGAGCCGTCGAAATCGTACGAGGCGCTGGAGGAGCTCACCGGCCATGCCGAGCGGGTGTTGCGACGTCTGGAGCTGCGGTATCGGAAGATGCAGCTCTGCACCGGCGACATGGGCTTCGCCGCCGCCAAGACTTACGATCTGGAAGTCTGGCTGCCGTCGCAGAATACCTATCGCGAGATTTCCTCGTGCTCCAACTGCACCGATTTCCAGGCGCGGCGGATGCAGGCGCGCTGGCGCAATCCCGCCACCGGCAAGCCGGAACTGGTGCATACGCTCAACGGCTCCGGCCTCGCCGTCGGCCGCACCCTGATTGCGGTGATGGAGAATTACCAGAACGCCGACGGCTCGATCGGCGTGCCGGAAGCATTGCAGCGCTACATGAGCGATGCGGTACGGATTGCGTGAGTGATCGCATGGTGGCGGAGAGGGTGGGATTCGAACCCACGGTACGGCAAGCCGTACGCCGGATTTCAAGTCCGGTGCTTTAGACCACTCAGCCACCTCTCCAATTGAACTTGGAATTGTAGCGCGCAAGGATGCTCGCGAATCAGCGCATCACATTCCTTCCCGTCTTCGCCGCCCGCTTGGCACCCATTCGGCGCAAGGTGGTCTTGTCGTCTTCGTCGATTTCCGGTTGCAGGTCGATGTCCGGCGGCGGATTGGGATATTTCTTGCGGCTGCCGATCGCCTTGATCCACCTCGAGCAAAAGCGGTTGTAGGCCGTCCACGCCAGGCCGTCGGATTCCACCAGCGCGCGTTCGCAACGCAACGCGAGCTGGTGCGCGTCGCGGTACTGGAAGTGCAGTACGTGCTCGAACAGCATCTCCACCACTTCGTGCATGGTGATGTAGCGGTCGATGTCGTAGCGCTTGCCGCGGTAGGTGAGGTGCATCGGCAATTGATGATCGATGTAAACCTTCTTGCCGTCCTTGCTGCACGAGCCGACGTAAGGCACGTCGAAATGGCGGATCACCCGCACCGATTTCATCACCGCGTTCGCCGCCTCGTCCATGATGCGGCTGTTGACCAGCCATTCGCCTTCCTGCGGGCGATGTCCCCAGCTCATGCGCGTGCTCCTATGAAAGCAATTGGATTGGTTGATTGAATTTCGCTCTTACCTACACTGTCATGCTCCCACAACCTCCGAAACCATTCCTGTGCAATGGTTTCCGCCCTTGACTCAAGGGGCAACAAAATCAGGGTCAACAAACTTTGAGGGGCGTCGCGGATCAGCGGAGGTTGCGTTCGGCGCAGTCTAGTCCCGCGTTTTGACCGCGTCACGCGCTGCGCCATAATCGCGACATGAGCGACGAGCGCGATCCGAAGATCGAACCGTATGCCGGACCTGCGGGCGGCTGGGGTTCGGTGAAGTCGGTGGCGAAGATCCTGAAGCGGGAGAAGGTACCGATTCCATCGACGGTGAAGGAGCTGTGGCGGCAGAACAAGCCGCGCGGATTTACTTGCGTCTCCTGCGCGTGGCCGCAACCGGAACATCCGCTCACCTTCGAGTTCTGCGAGAACGGCGCCAAGGCCAGCGCGTGGGAATTGACATCATTGCGCGTGACGCCGGAATTCTTCGCGCAGCACACGGTTTCCGAATTGCGCGGCTGGAGCGATCACTATCTCGAACAGCAAGGACGGCTAACTCACCCGATGCGTTACGAGCGCGCCAACGACAGATATGTGCCATGCGGATGGAACGAGGCGTTCGCAGCGATCGGCGATGAATTGAAACGGCTGCGGCAGGCGGACCCGAAATCGGTAGTGTTCTACGCTTCTGGCCGCGCGTCGCTGGAGACGAGTTATCTCTACGCGTTGTTCGCGCGGTTGTACGGCAACAACAACCTGCCGGACTCATCCAACATGTGTCACGAGCCGACCGGCGTCGCCTTGCGCCAGTGCATCGGCACGTCGGTCGGCACCGTAGTGCTGGACGATTTCGAGCATACCGATTGCATCCTGTTCTTCGGCCAGAACGCGGGCGTCAACAGCCCGCGCATGCTGCACGATCTTCAAAAGGCGGCGAAACGCGGCGTGCCGATCATTGTCTTCAATCCACTGCGTGAACGCGGGCTGGAGCGTTTCACCAATCCGCAAAGCCCGATTGAGATGTTGACCGGCCACGAAACGCCGCTCGCCACGCAGTACCACCAGGTGAAAGCGGGTGGCGATATCGCGGGGATCGCAGGCTTGTGCAAAGCGCTGCTGGCGCTGGACGACGAAGCGCAGCGGAATGGTGTGGCGCGCGTTCTGGATCAGCAATTTATCGAGCAGAACTGTCACGGATTCGAGGAATTCGATGCGTGGCTTCGCACGCTGTCCTGGTCCGACATCGAGGCCGCATCGGGACTGACGCGCTCGGCACTGGAAAGCGCCGCGGCGGTTTATGCGAAAGCGAATGCGGTGATCGGCGTGTACGGCATGGGCCTGACGCAACACGTGCTCGGCGAGTTCAACATTTTCATGGCCGCCAATCTGCTGCTGATGCGCGGCAATATCGGCAAGCGCGGCGCGGGCATCTGCCCGGTGCGCGGGCATTCCAACGTGCAGGGCCAGCGCACGGTCGGCATCGCGGACGATCCCAAACTCGTGCCGCTGGATCGTCTGGCCGAGCAATACGGTTTCGAACCGCCGCGCGAAAAAGGCCTGAGCACGGTCGACACCTGCGAAGGCGTGTTGAACGGAACGGTGCGCGGATTCGTCGGCCTCGGCGGCAATTTCCTGCGCGCGGTCCCCGATCAGGAACGGGTGGAAGCCGCGTGGAGCAAGGTGCGGCTGACGGTGCAGATCGCCACCAAGTTGAACCGCTCGCATTTGATCAACGGCGAAATCGCGTATCTGCTGCCGTGCCTCGGACGCATCGAACGCGTGATCGAGAACGGCAACCCGCAAGTGTTGAGCACCGAAGATTCCACCAGTTGCATCCACGCTTCGGTCGGCAAGGCCGAACCCGCCAGCGCGGAATTGAAATCCGAAACGCGCATCGTGGTGGAGCTTGCGAAAGCCACGCTGCCGCCGAACCCCAAGGTGCCATGGGACACGTGGGTCAACGATTTCGGCACGATCCGCGATGCGATCGAGCAGACCTATCCCGAGCAGTTCCAGGATTTCAACCGGCGCATGTGGCAGCCCGGCGGCTTCCATCGCCCGAACTCCGCGCGCGAGCGCGTGTGGAAGACCGACACCGGCAAGGCGAATTTCATCGTACCGCCTTCGTTGACGGCCACGGGCTTTGCCGATGCGCCGGATCGTTTCCGTCTGATGACGATGCGTTCCAACGACCAGTTCAATACCACGGTTTACGGCTACGACGACCGTTTCCGCGGCATCCACGGCACACGCGCGGTGGTGCTGATGAATGCGGACGACATCGCGCGGCTGGGATTGCGCGACGGGCAAGAGGTGACGCTGGTATCGGATGCGGAAGACGGCATCGCGCGCGAAGTGCGTGGCCTGCGCGTGGTGACGTTCGATCTGCCACGCGGATGCGTCGGCGGATATTACCCGGAATGCAATCCGCTGATCGCGCTTTCGCATTACGCACTGGAGAGCAAAACGCCGGCGGCGAAATCGGTGCCGGTAAGAATCGTGGCGGAATCGCAAGAAACCTGAGAACCGTTCGTCCTGAGCATATGCTCGGAGGGCCGGAGTCGAAGGACTGAACGCTTCGACTCCGCTCGCTTCGCTCGCTACGCTCAGCGCAAACGAAAGAAGGCAGTGGCCTGCCACCGCGCCGCCCGCGCTTCGCCACGATTTGCGGTGATACTTCCGCCCGTCGAACCGGAGAAGGGGAAGCTCCATGTCGCACCTGTTTCCCGCCAGCGCGTTGCGCCGCGGCGGTTTCGTCGTGCTCGTTTGCCTGACGCTGCTGACCGGCTGCGGCAAACCCGAATCCGCCACACCCAAATTGCAAGGCGCGGCGACGAGTCCCAGCGGCAAATCGCACAAAGCCGCGTTCGGGCTGGCTTCCGCCGGTTCGGAAACTCGCGACAACCAGACTGCGCTGGTGCTGCGATTCAACGCACCGTTGGCGGCCGCGCAGTCCTTCGACAACCAGATCGCAGTCACCGGTCAGAAGGGCGAAGCGGTCAGCGGAAGCTGGAGCCTCGATGACGACAACAAGACATTGCGCTTTCCCTTCGTACAGCCGAATCAGCACTACGCGGTGACGCTGCGCGCCAGGCTGCTGGCTGCCGACGGCCGCACGCTGAGGCACGACGAAAAGCGCGATGTGTATTCCGGCAGCGTGCCGCCCGCGATCGGCTTTGCCTCACATGGCAGCGTGCTGCCCGCGCGCGGCACGCGCGGCCTGCCGCTGGTTTCGGTGAACGTGCACGATGCCGACATCGAGTTTTTCAAGGTGCACGAAGACGCGCTGTCCGATCTCTATTGCGCGTATCCGCAGAACAAGCACCGCGACAGCTACGAACTCGATCACGAAGACAACACTTGGGACACCTGCGAAAAAGGCCGCATCAAGCGGCCGATCACCGAGATGGCTGATTCGGTGTATGCCAACCATTACACGCTGGGCGGCGCGGACAACGAGCGCACCGTCACCTATATCCCGGTGCAGAACGTCAGGCAGCTCTCCGCGCCCGGCGTGTACATGGCGGTGGTGAAAGCCGGCGGCACGTTCAAAGGCTCGTACGACACCGCGATCTTTTTCGTCAGCGACCTCGGTTTGCATCTGCGCGTTTACCGCGACAATTCGCTGCTGCACGTCGCCTCGCTGCGCGATGGTTCGCCGATCGCCAGCGTCGCGATCGAAATCGACAACGCGAACGGCGCGGCGAAACTGAAAGCCACCACCGACGCCGGCGGCAACGCGCTGATCGCCTACACGGTGAAACCCGACGACGTGCTGATCGCGCGTCACGGCGGCGACGTGTCGGTGCTGCCGTTCAACCGGCCCGCGCTGGACATTTCCAACTTCGACGTTACGGGCCGCAAGCAGGCGCCGTTCGAGGTGTACGCGTGGTCGGGCCGCGATCTGTACCGCCCCGGCGAAACGTTGCGCGTGTCCGCGCTGCTGCGCGATTACGACGGCAAGCCGATGAAGCCGCAGTCGCTGTTCGTGCGCATGAAGCAGCCGGACGGCCGCGCGCTACCGGATCAGCGGCTGGAACCATCCAAGCTCAACTATTACGAGTGGACACAGGCGATTCCGGCCGACGCGCCAACCGGTTTGTGGCAACTGGAATTCCGTCTCGATCCAGCGTCGAAGGAATCGGTGCAGGCGTTTCCGTTCCACGTCGAGGAATTCCTGCCGGAGCGTTTGAAACTCGCGCTGGAATCACCGCAGGCGCGACTGGTTCCGGACGAACCGCTGAAGCTGCAAGTCGCCGCGAGTTATTTGTACGGTGCGCCCGCTGACGGCAACCGCTTCACGGCGAAATTATTGGTCGCGCCGGAAGTGCATCCGCTCGACAATTTAAAAGACACTTTCTTCGGCGATCCGACGCTCGATCTGCCGAAAGCCGCCAGCGACATCATCGACACCAAACTCGGCGCGCAAGGGGCATTGCAGCAAGACGTGAACCTGCCCGACGACGTGAAGCCGGTCGCGCCGCTGGCGGTCACGGTGTCCGGCAGCGTCTATGAAACTGGCGGCCGCGCGGTGACGCGCACGCTGAAACGCGTGTATTGGCCCGCGCCGCAACTGGTCGGCGTACGGCCGCTGTTCGATCCCCAGCAGGGTGCGGAGAGCGAAGGCAACGCCGCGTTCGAGATCGTGCGTGCGGACGTCGATGGCAAACTCGTCGCCGGCACGCATTTGAAAGTGCGCCTGCAGCGCGAGCTGCGTGATTTCTACTGGCTGTACGAACACGGCGACAGCTGGAAGTCCGACGCCAACCAGCACCTGCAATTAATCGAGGAGAAGGATATCGACGTCGCCGCGGGCGGCCGCGTGCACGTGGAATTTCCGGTGGAGTGGGGCGGTTATCGCATCGAGGTGTACGACCCGGCGACGAAATTGACGACGGTGTTTCCGTTCTTCGCGGGCTGGAGCTGGGACGACGAGAACCTCGGCAAGGAAGCGCGGCCGGACAAGGTGAAATTGCAACTGGACAAGGCGCGCTATCGCGCCGGCGACACGATGAAGGTCACGGTGACGCCGCCGCACGACGGGCCCGGCGTGCTGCTGGTGGAGTCCGATCATCTGCTGTATCTGAAGGACATCGATGCGAAAGCCGGCAGCACCTTCGAGATTCCGGTGACGAAGGACTGGGAACGTCACGACGTGTACGTGTCGGCGCTGGTATTCCGCGGCGGCGCGGCCGAGGAACACACCACGCCGGTGCGCTCACTGGGCATCGAGCACGTGGCGATGGAGCGCAACGACCGCCGCATTCCGCTGACCCTGTCGGCGCCCGACATGATGCGTCCGGGCAATCCGTTGATCGTCAATGTGCAGGCGAAAGGTCTCGCCGGCGAGCAGGCGTTCGTCACCATGTCTGCGGTCGATCAGGGCGTGATCAACATTACCGATTATCCGGTGCCGGATGCGTGGTCGTGGATGTTCGCGCAGCGCGCGTTGAGCGTGGATGCATACGATCTCTACAGCCGCATCATCGAGGCGATGGACGGCAACGAGGCGAAGTTGCGTTACGGTGGCGACATGGCGGCCAAACCGCTGCCGCACGCGACGCGTCTGAATCCGAACGTCAAGATCGTGGATCTATCCGCCGAGCCGGTGCAGTTCGATGCGCAAGGCCGCGCGACGTTGCGCGTGGATGTGCCGGATTTCAACGGTTCGTTGAGATTGTCCGCGCTCGCCTGGAGCGCGGACAGGTTCGGCAATGCCGATGGTTCGATCACCGTGCGCGCGCCGCTGGTGGTGGAACCCAGCACGCCGCGCGTGATGGCGGCGGGCGACAGCGCGCAGATCAGCCTCGATCTGAAAAATCTTTCCGGCAAGGACGGCACGGCGAAGGTTTCGGTGAAAACTTACGGGCCGATCAGTGTCGCCGACGCCACGCGTTCGGTTCCGTTGAAGGACGGCGCGGGCACCACGCTGATCATGCCGGTTACGGCGCAGGCCGGTGCGGCCGTGGCCAAGCTCGACATCCACGCCGAATTGAACGATTACAAAGCGGATCGGCATTTCGAATTCGCGGTGCGTCCGGCGTGGCCGAAGCAGTTGACAACCAAACCCTACGCGATCGAAAACGGCAAGCCGTTGCAACTCGACGCGAGCGCGGGGAACGGTTTGTTCGCGTCCACCGTGCACGCGCAACTCACGTTGAGCACGCTGCCGCCGCTGCCGTATCACTCTGCGTTGCGCCATTTGCTCGATTACCCGTACGGCTGCATCGAGCAGACCACCAGCAAGGGCTACGCGGCGTTGATCCTCGATCCCGCCACGGCGAAGGCGCTGGGCTTCACAGTGACCGATGCCACCCGCCAGGCTGCGGTCGAAGGCGCGTTGTCACGGCTGGCTTCCTTCCAGGCCAGCAACGGGCATTTCAGTTTCTGGGGCGGCACCAGTCCGATCGAAACGTTCACCACGCCGTATGTCGTGGACTTCATGCTGGATGCGCGCGAGGAAGGATTCGCGGTGCCGCAGGACGTGCTGCAGAAGGCGCTGAAGACGCTCAACGACGATCTGCTGGCCGGCGGTCATCCGTATTTCGATTACGAGCAGCACGATCAC
>DATFCO010000217.1:0-21963 GCA_035253005.1 Rhodanobacteraceae bacterium | reverse complement strand
GCGTTGTCTTTGCAGCCGGTCGAGCACTGCTTCCTGTTTTCCGGGTGCGTCGCGTATCAAGGTTTCTATCGGCTCGATCGTGCGCAGGCGCTGTCCGACAAACTGCGCAAGCAGGGCGACGACGTGTGGATCGGCGGCGTGCCCGCGTATTCCACGCTCGGCCATTTCGCCGATCCGCTGCTCTCCACGATGGACGACTGGAGCGACGACGACATCGTCGGTACGATCTTCCACGAACTCGCGCACCAGGAGGTGTATGTCAAAGACGACACCGAATTCGACGAATCCTTCGCCACCTTCGTGCAACGCGAAGGCCTGCGCGAGTGGCACGCGCACAACCACCTGCCGCCGCCCGATCCCACCGCCGGCGAGCACGAGCGGCAATTCACGCAATTGGTGCTCGGTACGCGCGAATACCTGAAGAAGTTGTACGACAGCGATGTGCCGGATTCGGAGAAGTTGCAACGCAAGCAGCAGATCTTCCAACAACTGCACGCGGACTACGAGCATCTGCGCGACACGCAATGGCACGGCGATCATTCCCACGACGACTGGTTCGCCACGCCGATCAACAACGCCAAGCTCCTGCCGTTCGGCTTGTACGACAAGGCGGCGCCCGCGTTCGCGGCGCTGTTCAAGCGGTGCGATGGGGACTGGATGCGGTTTTACGAAGCAGTGCGCAAGGTCGGCGATGGGCCAGCTGCAGCGCGCAAGACATTTCTTGCCAACGCTCAACCAGGTTCAAGTTCTTGAACCCCTCTCCCCTTGTGGGAGAGGGGCAGGGGAGAGGGGCGGCAAATGCCGCAGAATCTCCTCAAGCACCTCATCCATTCGCGTCAGGACAAGATCATTCCAGAATCGCAACACGCGAAACCTTGCGACTCCAACCACGCCGTGCGCTGCGTGTCGGCTGCTTTCGTATGCTGACCGCCGTCAAGTTCGATGACAAGCTTCGCATCAAAGCAGACGAAATCAACAATGTAGCTACCGATCGGCTGCTGTCGCCGGAATTTCCAACCCTGGAATCGCTTCGCTCGTAAATGAAACCAGAGCGCACGCTCGGCATCGGTCATCGTTCCGCGAAGGGCGCACGCGAATTCGAGCCGCTTCGGCATCCGGTCACCCTCTCCCCAACCCCTCCCCCATCAAGGGGAGGGGCTCAAAGCAAAGCAGTTCAATCAGTCTTCGAAGTAATCTGAATCCAGCTTCTTCAATTGCAGCGTGGAAGTGACGCTGACGCCGACGTCGTGCTCCACCATCAGCGCGGCCAGTTCCGTCCCGTTGATCAGCACCACACGCGAATCCGAGCGCGCCGCCGAGGCGCGAGCGGTCTTGCTGAAATCCGAGGTGGTGAAGAACACGCCCTTGCGCGCGCGATGCAGTTGCAGCGCACCGATGAAGTTGCGGATCTCGGCATCGCCAACGGTGCGGTCGGCCGCCCATTTCTTGGCCTGCACGTAAACCGTGTCGAGCCCCAGCTTGTCTTCCTTGATTGCGCCGTCAACGCCGCCGTCGCCGGGGCTGCCGAGCAGTGTGCCGGCATCTTCCACGGTGCCGCCGTAGCCCATTGCGCGCAGCAGGTCGATCACCGCGCGTTCGAAGAAGGCGGGACTGGCGCGCAACAACGCATCATGCACTTCATTGATCAAGCTGCTGCGGAGCTCTTCGAAGGCATGCTGAAGAATTTCATCCGGAGTTCCACCGGAAGCACTTTCGGCGGCAGCACTTTCTGGCGCTTCACCGACGCGAGCGCGGCCTTGAAAAGCCTGGAACTCTTTGAACTGCTCAAGGTACGAAGTGCCGATCCTTGCACCGGATCGCAATGCTGCTGCACCGCGTTCGGTAATGCGCACGAGAGCCCGCCCAGGTTGCTCCAGCAATCCTGCTTGTTTGAGATAGGTCTTGGCCCATCCAACGCGGCTTCTAAATGTCGGGTATCTACCGCTGGGCAACAGTTCGGTGCGCTCTACTTCCGTCAGTTGGAACTCGTTGGCAAGGAATTCGACTAGGTCTCCAAAACGATGTGGTTGGCCGTCGCGGCAAAGCTCCAACAAAGGACGCATCAAGGTTTGATAATCAGGAATGGCCATGCGCTTTCCCCATTCAAGCATGCCCGCACATTAGCACTCACAGCCCCCTCGCCGCCTGCGCCACGGCGCGGAAGAGGGCGCGGCCCTTGTTCATGGTTTCTTCCCATTCGGCTGCAGGGTCGGAATCGTGCACGATGCCGCCGCCGGCCTGCACGTGCAGGCGGCCGTCCTTGATCACGGCGGTGCGGATGGCGATGGCGGTGTCGGCGTCGCCCCACCAGCCGATCCAGCCGACCGCGCCGGCATAGACGTTGCGCTTCACCAGCTCCAGTTGCTGGATGATTTCGATCGCGCGGATTTTCGGCGCGCCGGACACGGTGCCGGCAGGAAAGCACGCGCGCAGCACATCCATGTAGCTCATGCCTTCGCGCAATTCGCCTTCCACCTGCGAGACGATGTGCATCACATGCGAATAGCGTTCGATCGCGAAGGACTCGGTGAGTTGCACTGCTCCCGTTTTCGCCACGCGGCCGACATCGTTGCGACCGAGGTCGATCAGCATCAGGTGTTCGGCGCGTTCCTTCGGATCGGCCAATAATTCTTTTTCCAGTGCCAGGTCTGCCTCACGCGTGGCGCCACGCTTGCGCGTGCCCGCGATCGGCCGCAGCACCACGCGGCCGTTCTGCAAGCGGACCAGGATTTCCGGCGAGGAGCCGACGATCTGCGCGGAGCCCAGATCGATGAAATACATGTACGGCGAGGGATTCAACGCGCGCAACGCGCGATAGACATCGATCGGACGCGCACGGAACGGCACGCTCAGGCGTTGCGAAGGCACGACCTGGAAGATCTCGCCGGCGCGGATCAGTTCCTGCGCGCGCCGCACCACGTCTTCGTATTGCTCGCGCGTGAAGCTGGATTTGAAATCCGATTCGTCCAGAGGTTTTGGATCGGGCATTTCGGGATAGGCGTAGCCCGATCGGCGCAGGCGATGGGTCAGTTCGTCCAGCCGGCGCACGCCGCGTGCATACGCCTGTGGTTGTTCAGGATCGACGTGCACGATCAGAAACAACCGGCCGCGCAGGTTGTCGAACACCGCGACATCTTCCGCGAGCATCAGCAGTGCGTCGTCCAGATCGAGTTCATCGCGCTTGTCCGCGCGCAGCTTCTCCTCGATCCAGCCGACGCATTCGAAACCGAAATATCCGACCAGTCCGCCGGTGAATGCCGGCAATTGCGGCAGACGCGGCACGTCGTATTGCGCGCGCAGCGCTTCGATTTCCGCGAGCGGATCGGCGAGTTCGCGGCGTTCGATTACCTCACCGTGCTGTTCGATCTCCAGCGTGCGATCGCGGAATCGGAATACGCGCCGCACGGGCAGGCCGATGATCGAATAGCGTCCTTGGGTTTCGCCGCCTTCCACCGACTCGAAGAGGAAGGTGTAGGGACCATCGGCGAGTTTCAGGTACACCGACAGCGGCGTGTCCAGATCGGAGAGCACCTCGCGCACCAGCGGGATGCGCGTGTGGCCCGCCGCGGCGAGCGCGTCGAATTCGGCTGGCGTGATCACTTGCGTTGCGCCCGCGATGGAACGGCGCGCGACGATAACACGCGTCGGCAACAATCCTTGAGCCGCGGCTTATACCGAAGTGTTATTCGAGATCGAGGATCGCCTTCCACTGCGCTTCGGTGACCGGCAAAACCGACAGCCGATTACCGCGGCGGGTCAGCGCGAAGTCGCCGAGGTTCCGCAGCGCCTTGATCTCGTCCAGCGTGATCACACGTTTCAGCTTGCGTTTGAAACGCACGTCGACCAGCGACCAGCGCGGATCGGCGCGGTCGCTGCCGGCATCGAAGTAATCGCTCTTGGGGTCGAACTGCGTCGGATCGGGGTAGGGCGCGCTCGCCACCTCGCCGATGCCGGCCACGCCCGGTACCGTGCAACTGGAATGGTAGATCAGCACCGCGTCACCCTTCTTCATCGCGCGGATGTGGTTGCGCGCCTGGTAGTTGCGCACGCCGTTCCACGGTTCGATCCTAACGCGCTTCAGATCGTCGATCGAGAAAGTATCCGGCTCGGTTTTCATCAGCCAGCGGTTCATGCGTGCTCCGCGTTGCAATCGATGAGTTCGCGTTCGGTGGCGACGTAATCCAGCGCCACGTCCCAGTTTTCTGCTTGCAGCGATTCGGCCTGCTGGAAAGCGTAGCCGATGCCGACCAGCAGCGGTTTTGCGACTTCCTTGCGATCACGCAGAAACGAAAACGTGGTGTCGTAGAAGCCGCCGCCGGTGCCCAGGCGATTGCCGCGCGAATCGAAGGCGAGCAAAGGCAGCAGCACCACGTCGAGCTGCCGCGCGTCGATCAACGTGACGTCTTGCGGTTCGGGAATGCCGAAGCGGTTGGGCTTGAGCGCCGCGCCGGTCTTGTATTCGGCGAAACGCAACAATCGCTGCGCGCCGTCATCCAGCACAGGAAGGAAATAGTGCTGTCCGCGCGAATGCAGGCCGGCGACCGCAAGATTCAGCGGCACTTCGCCGCGCACGGCCCAGTAGCCCGCGATATTCGCGTCCACCATGAATTCGGGCAGGCGCTCAAGCGAACGCGCCACGCCTTCCGCAGCAGCGATGCGCTCCGCCGCGCTCAGCGCTGCGCGGCGCGCCGACATTTCAGCACGCAGAAGGATTCGATCTTGAGGGAGATCATTCACGCGCGGATGTTCGCATATCCGCACATCGCAACCAAAAGCGCGCCCTCCGCGATGCCGGTGTGCACCGAGCGACCCTGATCCCGAGGATCAAGTGGGCAGGCTCGCCGGATGATCAGGCTTTCCGCTCGCGGCGGACTTGCACACTCATCCGGTATACGCCGGCCCGAGGTCGTGCATTAGGAACAAGGCAATTGCTGAAGATGCACTGCCGCACATCGCAGGGGACGCCGCGGCTATTTTACGTGCGTCACGAGTGCACCTTCAAGCTTGCGGCGCAACATGCTCAATCCTTCGCCAACGCCGCGCAGCTGTTCATCCTGCTTGTGACGCAGTTGCAACAATTCGTGCGCGATCGACAATGCGGCCAGCACCGCCACGCGGTCGTAACCGACGCTGCGTGACGAACCGCGCAGTTCGCGCATCTTGCCGTCGAGGAAAGTCGCCGCGGCCATCAGGCCTTCGCGTTCCTCCGGCGCGCAGCCGACCAGGAATTCGCGGTCGAGCAGGCGGACTGTGGCGGTAATGGATTCGGCCATACTCTCAGCCTGCGTTTTCCAAAGCCTTCAACCGCTCGATCATCGCTTCCACGCGCGTGCGCGCCTGCTCGTTGCGCGACAGCAGTTGCGCGCGCTCGGCGGCGAGCTGCTCGCGGCTGTGGCGCAGGCTCTCGTTTTCCTCGCGCAGGGTGCGCAGCGCCTCGAGCGCGCGGTCCATCGCCGCGGACAGCGCGTCCAGTTCGGTCTTCATATCGGATTCGCCCATAGGCGGACTATAAGCGAAATTTTTGCGGCAGGCATCTGGCCCAGGTCGCACATTGGTCGCGAGCACGCTCGCTCCTACAACAGCCGCCCTGCGTGCAGGCGATCAGTGGTAGCCCGCATCCGCCGCGATCTTGCCGCGGAACACGCTGTAGGAATACGCGGTGTAGCCCAGTACCGCGGGGATCATGATGAACGCGCCGACCATCACGAAGAGTTGCGAGCTCGGCGCGGAAGCCGCCTGCCAGATGGTGAGCGACGGCGGCACGATATTCGGCCAGATGCCGATCACCAGACCGATGAAGCCCAGCAGGAAGAAACACAGCGAGAGCACGAACGGTTCGACCTCGCGATTGCGGATCACCGCGATCCACAAGGCCGCCGCGTTGATTACGGTAAGGATCGGTACCGGACACAGGTACCAGAAGTTCGGCCAGGTGAACCAACGCGCCATCAGGTGGGAGTTCACGAACGGCAGCCAGGCGCTCACCAGGAGCATGAAGGCGATCACGGCCAGCATCACCGGTCGCGTCAGATCGAAGGCGATGCGCTGCACGCGGCCTTCGGTTTTCAATATCAGCCAGGTCGCGCCCAGTAGCGCGTAGCCGAACACCACCGCGATGCCGGTCAGCATCGAAAAGGGCGAGAACCACGCGAACGCCTGCGCGTGCACGTACTTGCCGCCGGTCAACGGCATGCCTTCGACCAGCGCGCCGAGGATCAGGCCCTGCATGAACGCGGCGATCAATGAACCCGCGGCGAAGGCGATGCCCCACACCCAGCGCGAACGCTGCGCCTTGAAGCGGAACTCGAACGCGACACCGCGGAAGATCAGCGCGATCAGCATGCACAGGATCGGCAAGTACAGCGCCGACAGCACGATCGCGTAGGCTTTCGGAAAGGCCGCCAGCAGGCCCGCGCCGCCCATCACCAGCCAGGTTTCGTTGCCGTCCCAGATCGGCGCGGCGGTATTCATCATCAAGTCGCGCTGGTCGTCGTGATCGGCGAATGGCGTGAGGATGCCGATGCCGAGCACGAAACCGTCCAGCAGCACGTACATCATCACCGCGAAGCCAATGATGAAGTACCAGATGACGGGGAGCACTTCGGCGGCGCTCATGGTTGCACCACGACTGTCGCAGGCCCCCTCAGCCGCCAAGCGCTGCGCGCTTGTAAGAAAAGACGGCGCTTTGCGCCCCCTCTCCCCACGGGGGAGGGGGTTGAGGTGAGGGGGTAAAACGCAAACTTGCGACTCACGGCCGTTCCCCCATCTCTTCGTCACCGAGTGACAACGGACGCGCAGCGGTGGGGATCGTGCGAGCACGCGGCGGTGCGGGAATCGGCCCGGTGCGCAGCATCTTGATCAGATACCAGGTGGCGAATCCGAACAGCAGCAGGTATGTGACGATGTAAGTGATCAGCGAGCCGAGCACGCTGCCGGACGTGATGTTGGGGGTGACCGCATCCGCGGTGCGCAGTACCCCATAAACAACCCACGGCTGGCGACCGACTTCCGCCACCCACCAGCCCAGCACCAGCGCGATGAAACCTGACGGCGTCATCGCCATCCACGCGCGCAGGTACCAGCGCGAAGTGAACGCGGTGCCGCGTTTCAGTTTCCACAAGCCGCACCAGGAAATCAGCAGCATCAGCACGCCGATCGCTACCATGATGCGGAAGGCGAAGAACGGAATCGCCACCGGCGGTTGCTGGTCGCGCGGAAAATCGCGCAGGCCTTTCACCGAACCGCTCCACGAATGCGTCAAAATCAGACTGCCGAGATGCGGAATCTGCCAGGCGTAGTCGTTGCGCTGCGCGTCCTCGTCCGGAACCGCGAATACCACGAAGGGCACGTTGGCTCCGGTTTCCCAGTGCGCTTCCAGCGCGGCCAGTTTGGCCGGCTGCGTGCGCGCGACCTGCTGACCCGAGAAGTCCCCGGCGATGATCTGCAGCGGCGCCACGATCGAGACGAAGATCAATGCGCAGCGCAGACAGATCTTGGCCTTCTCCGGGAACTTGCCGCGATAAAGATAGAACGCCGAGATCCCGCCGATCACGAACGCGGTGGTGAGAAACGCCGCCAGCACCATGTGCGCGAGACGATACGGGAATGACGGATTGAAGATGATCTTCAACCAGTCCACCGGATAGAAAGTGCCATTGCGCAATTCAAAGCCGGCCGGCGTCTGCATCCAGCTATTGGCGCTGATGATCCAGAAGGTCGAGATCAGCGTGCCCAGCGCGACCATGCAGGTGGCGAAGAAGTGCGTGCCGTGGCCGACGCGCTGCCAGCCGAACAGCATTACGCCCAGGAACGTCGCTTCCATGAAGAACGCAGTCAGCACTTCGTAATTCAACAGCGGGCCGACCACGTTGCCGGCGGCGGAAGAAAATCCCGCCCAGTTGGTGCCGAACTGGAAGCTCATCACGATGCCGGTGACGACGCCGACACCGAACGACACGGAGAAGATCTTCATCCAGAAGAAATACAGGTCGCGCACGCGCTCCTCGCGCTTGCGCAGCCACAGCGCTTCCAGAAATACCAGCCAGCTCGCCAGGCCAATGGTGAAAGCGGGGAAGAGGATATGGAACGAGATCACGAAACCGAACTGCAATCTCGACAGCAGCAGTGCTTCGGTCATCGCCGATCCTTCGCGTCCATCCTTCCGATTATCGCACGCATGCTGCGTCCGGTCAGAGTCGCCGCGCTCTGACAAATCCTGGATGGATTTGTTCAGAGCTTTGTACAATCCGCGCTCGGCGCGATGTGCGCGGTTGTGCGAGTCCCGAACTCATGCGTTGGTTGTCGGTGTCGATGATGGCCGCGAGCCTGGCGTGGCCGCTGCTGTTGCACGCAAACGATGCGCCCGCGCCCGCAGCGACCGTGACGCAGGCCGATGCGCGTTTGCAGGACGCGCCGCTGGACGTGCAGGCGCGCGAATTGATCGCCGATCCCGAATTCGGCGAAGTGACGGTGTACGCGAGCGCGGCGAATCCGCCGCGCGGGCTCGCGCTGTTTGCATCGGGCGATGGCGGCTGGAATCTCGGCGTGCGCGACATGGCGCATCAGGCCGCGGCGGACGGCTGGTGGGTGGCCGGTTTCGACACGCCGAAATGGTTGAAGCATCTCGATGAAGCGAACGCGCCGTGCAGCGACGCCGCCGGCAAATTGCAAGCGCTCGGCGCGCGCATCGTGCAGCGCGAACACTTGCCCGCCGACACACCGGTGATCCTGATCGGCTATTCGTCCGGCGCCACGGTGGTGTACGCCGCGCTGGCGCAGGCGAAAACCGATCAATTCGCCGGCGGGCTGTCGCTGGGGTTCTGTCCCGACCTCATCATCCACAAGCCGTTCTGTCCCGGCGCGAATCATCTGACCGCGCACCGCGATCCCAAACCGCCGCACACGCCGAATTTCGATCGCGCCGATCACCTCGGTGCGCCGTGGCGCGTGCTGCAGGGCGAAATCGATCAGGTTTGCGCGCCGCACTTCTCGCCGGACTTCGCCAAGCCCTTGCACGATGCGAAGGTGTGGATGCTGCCGCACGTCGGCCACGGCTTCGGCAAGCCGAAGAACTGGATGCCGCAGTATCGCGCGGCCTTGCGCAGCCTGCCGGCGGACGCGAGTCGCTGACGTGACCTCCGCCACGGCACAGTCCGCGACGACTCCTGCACGCGCGTGGTTCGCGCGCCTGCGCTGGCTGGTACCAGTCGTCTTTCTCGGTGTCACGGCATGGCTGGTGTGGCGCGAACTTTCGGGATTCGACCTGCGTTCGCTGCAACGCACGCTGCTGCACGTGCACACGATCAACGCGGCGCTGGCCGCGGCGCTGGCGCTGTTCGCGGTGGCGTTCACGGGCAGCGTGGACGTGGCGATCGCGCGTTGGCTGAAACTGGAAATTCACGCGCCCGACATGCTGCGCCTGTCGTTCGTCGCCAACGCGCTTGCGAACACGCTGAACCTCTCCGGCGCGATCGGTTCGACGGTGCGGCTGTTGGGCCTGTCCTCGCATGGCCCGATGCGGCGCGGCGCCGCGCTGGTCGGCCTGCAGGTGCTGTCGTTGCCGCTGGGACTTTCCGCGCTGGTAATTGCGACGCTCGCTTCGGATTCGCTGCCGGTCACGCCCGGTGCGGCGACGCACTGGCTGGCGATTGCGATCCTGATCGCCGCGGCCTTGTATCTGCCGCTGTATTTCCTGCTGACCGGCCGGCGCGCGCTGATGCGCTGGTTGCCGGAAGAACAGGGCCTGCCGCCGTTGCGTTTGAAACTCACGCTAGCGGTGTTGTCGCTGATCGACTGGTTGCTCGCCGCGGCTTCACTGTGGTTGTGCCTGACGCTGGCAGGCGCGCAAGTCGATGCGACGGTCTTGCTGGGCGCGTACACCGGCGCGGCGGTGCTGGGGCTTGCCAGCATGATCCCCGGTGGCTTCGGTGTGTTCGACGGGTTGCTCCTGCTGTCGTTGAGCGCCGCCGGCGTGCCCGGAGAGAATGTCACCGCAGGACTGATCCTGTTCCGCGTCACCTATTACCTGCTGCCATTGTTGCTGGCGCTGTGGCTGGGTGCGGGGATGCTGGCACAGCGCGTCCCCGCGCTGTCGCGCGCGCGTGCGCGGCTGGCCGCGCATCCGCTGTTCGGCGTACTCGGTCTTCCGGTCAGCTTGCTCGGCAATCTCGGCGTGCGGCTGCTGGCCTATCTCACCTTCGCCGCCGGCGCGGTGCAATTGATCACCACGGCGATTCCATCGCTGCACGAACGCGTCGCCAAGTTGCACCAGTGGCTGCCGCTGGAAGCAATCGAAAGTTCGCATCTGCTGAGCGTCGTCGCCGGCGTACTGCTGCTGGGTCTGGCGCGCGGCATCGACGGCCGGCTGCGCGTGGCGTACCGGATGGTGCAGTGGCTGCTGTGGCTGTCCGCGGTGCTGGCGATGACCAAGGGCCTGCATTGGATCGAAACGCTGTTCCTGCTCTGCGTGTCGGCCTTGCTGCGCACGCGCCGCGCGGATTTCTCGCGCGCAGCGATGAATCTCTCTTCCGCGCGCAACTGGCGCTGGCTGATCGGTTTGCTGGTCGTCGTCGGATTGTTCTTCGCGTTGGGCGTGGCGGCGGTGATCGGCGACGACAGTTTCGATTTCTTCGCGGTCGGTCCGGGCGAACACGCGTCGCGCCTGGCGCGCGGCGCCACCGCGGCGGTGTTCGGCTTGGCGCTGTATCTGATCTGGCAGGCCTTCGCGGTGCGGCGCGTGCCGCTGCCGCTGCCCGAGCGCGCCGAACTGGAACGCGCGCGACAGGTGTATCTGCGGCACGGCGGCGGCGAGTTCGCGCATCTCACCTTGATGGGCGACAAGCACCTGTTCTGGGCCGCCGACCACGCCGCGGTGATCGCGTACGGCGTGGTGCGCGACCGCCTGGTGGCACTGGGTCCGCCCGCCGGGCCGGAAGAATCGATCGAACGCGCGATCCTGGATTTCCGCCGCTTCGCCGATCACCAGGATCGCGTGCCGCTGTTCTACGAAGTGCTGGAACCGGATCTGCATCGCTTCCACGATCTCGGCTTCGATCTGTTCAAGCTGGGCGAATTGGCGACGGTGCCGCTCGCCGAGTTTTCGCTCTCGGGCAAACGCTGGGAAGATCTGCGCGCGGCGGTGAACCGCGCGCAACGCGAGAACCTGCGGTTTCAGATCGTCGAACCGCCGTTCGATACGTCATTGCTGGACGACTTGGAGCGCGTGTCGGAAGCGTGGCTCGCCGAACGCGGCGCGGCGGAAAAGGGTTTTTCGCTGGGCCGTTTCGATCCGGAATATTTTTCCTGGAGTCCGATCGCGCTGGTGCGACGCGAACACGAACTGGTGGCGTTCGCCAATCTGCAGCCGCCGTACGGATCCAACGGCACGGCCAGCGTGGACCTGATGCGGCAGGCGGCGGACGCGCCGCGCGGCAGCATGGACTTCCTGTTCGCACAGGTGATGCAGTGGGCGAAGGAACAGGGGCACGCGCGGTTCTCGCTCGGCATGGCGCCGCTGTCCAACGTCGGCGTACACCCGTACGCGCGCATCAACGAGCGGCTCGCCGCGCTGGCGTTCCGCTACGGCAATCGCCTCTACAACTACCAGGGACTGCGACAATACAAGGGCAAGTTCAAGCCAGAATGGACCGGCGCGTATCTCGCTTATCCGCGCGGGCTGTGGGTGCCCGGTCTGCTGCTGGACATCACCGCGTTGATCGCGGGCGGTTACCGGCGCTTGTTCATCGCATGAGCGCGCTTCACGCGCGCCGGATCGCGCGATCCAGGCTGACCGGTCCGCCGCCTGCCGCCGACAAATAAAGAAACACGAAGCAGAACAGCACCGCTTCGTTGCCGTGGTTGAGGATCGGCCAGATGTGATTCATCTTGCAATGCACCATGAAATAGGCGAACGCCATTTCGCCGGACAGGATGAACGCAATCGGCCGCGTGAACAGGCCGAGCAGCAGCAAGCCGCCGCCGAACAGTTCCAGCACGCCGGCCAGTCCCATTAGCGACAACAGTTGCACGTTCGCATGACCGCCCGCGCCGGGAAAGCCGAACAATTTCTGCCCGCCGTGTTGCATGAACAGGAACGCCGCAATGATGCGCAGCAGGCTCAACAGGAACGGCGCCCATTTGATCCAGAACGCACCGGCATTCGCCATGATCTCCTCCCGTTGTGCTCCGCGATTGCGGTGGAAAGTAGCAGATTCAGGGGTGAGCAGTGAGTGGTGAGTAGTGAGTTGGTGGTAGAAGCGCGGATGTCGTCCCCAACGCCAAAACCTACGACTCACAACTCACAACTCACGACTCACTCATTCCCACCTGTTCGCATGCGGCCCCACCTTGCCGCCGCGCTGCGGACGGATCACGCAGAAACGCTGGCCGGTCGGCGCTTCCATCACCACCCAGGTCTTGATCGCCTCGATGCGCTTGGCGCCCAGCTTCTCCAGCCGCCGTACTTCCGCTTCGATGTCGTCGCTCTCGATGTCCAAGTGCACACGGCTTTCGTGCTCCACGCGCTGCACCATCACGATCGGTTCGTCGTCGTGCGTCTGGATGTCCATGTACTTGCCGTCGTTGTCCGGCTTGTATGGACGTCCCAGCGCCTGCGACCAGAATTTCGCCGCCGCCTCCAGATCGTGGGTGTTGCAATCGATGATGATGCTGCACAGTCGCGAGTGATGCATCTTTGCTCTCCTTTGCTTTTCATCAATCAGTGCGGCAAGGCATTCAAGATCGCCGCACCCAGTTTGTCGTAATCGCCGTTGTAATGATGCCCGCCCGGCAACTGCACCAGCTTCACCGGCCCGAGCTTCGCCGCGGCCGGGCACCACGCGTCGTCTTCGGTTTGTCCCGATACGCACACCAGCGGCAGCTTCGCGTGCGCGACTTCCGGCGCCAATGGCAATGCATCCGAATGCGCGGTGTTGCCGAACCAGTCGCCGACGTGGATCTCGAACACCGCGGCATCGTCGGGCGAGATCATCACGCCGCCGGCGACTTCGGCGCGCTGTGCATCCGGCAGGCGATTGCCGACCACCGGCACCAGCGACGCGCCGAACGAATAGCCGATCAGTACGAAGCGCGCGTGCGGATAACGCGCGGCGTAGTGCGCGATGATGCGCGCGACCGCTTCAGTGATCTGCGCGGCGTCTTTCTTGTGCCAGAAGAATTCCAGCGACGAGAGCCCGATTACGCGCACGCCGTGCTGCGACAGCACCGCGGCCACGCCTTTGTCCAGACCGGCCCAGCCGCCGTCGCCGGTCAGCATGATCGCGATGCGATCGTCGCGCGCGCCTTGCGGCGCGATTTCGGTCAGCGGCAGATCGGCGAGCGTGTCATCGGTGGCGACGACGTTCGGTTGCGGTAGGTTCAAGTGGTCCAGTCGTGTGGCGAGCGCGACGCCGTCGGCTGCGCCTGCTTCCCTCTGCTGGCCAAAGATCTTCGACACCGCGCCCAGTACACCGTCGACGCGTGCGCCAGGTGCGAACGGTTGCGCAGCCCAAGGCAGCGGCATCGTTTTCACTGGTTCGATCAGGAACGTCTTGCCGTCCGCGACGGTGGCCGCGCCCGCATCGCCCTTGCAGAGCGGACGCGGCAAGCGAAAATCGAAGTCGTAGCCGAGCGTCGCCAAGCCCGCGAAGGTGCCAGACGGCGCCTGCACGCTCACCGCGTAAGCGAAATCCGCGCCCGCACCCAGACCTACCACGTACGGCGGCTGGTAAGTCTGCATGTCCACATGACGTTCCATCCAGTGCGCCATTTCCTCGACATGACCGGCGGGAAAACTGCACGTGTCCTTCAGCGATTCCAATTGTGCGAGATAAGCATCGAGATCGATGCCGACCACGAAACTATCTGCTTGCGCGAGACCTTGTGCGTAATCATGCGCAGCGTTGCCGAAGCCGCCGTGGTCCGAAAAGATCAGCACGCTGCGCTTCGGAATGCTCGCCGGCTGCGCGAGCGTGACCGTGCCGAACAGGCCGTATTGCAATTGCGTCGTGGAAGCAGTGGCCGATGTGTCAGCGGCCAGAGCGAAGATCAGCGGAAAAATCATTCCGGTATTGTGCGGGGAACGGGTGCGTTTGTCTTTGCGCAGCGGGTTTCAACCGCACAACGCTTCCAGTTCCTTCGCCGCCTTCGGCACTTTCGAGGTCAGCACTTCCGGACGGTGCGCGCCGACGACGACATCATCCTCGATGCGCACGCCCAGACCGCGCCAGCGCGACGACACGGAAGTGTCGTCCGGCGCGATATAGATGCCGGGTTCAACGGTCAAGGCCATGCCCGGTTCCAGCAAGCGCGGCTCGCCCTCGACCTGATAGTCGCCGACGTCGTGCACGTCCAGGCCGATCCAATGCCCGGTCTTGTGCGGAAAGAACTTCTTGTACGCACCCGATCGCAACGCGGCCGATGCGGAGCCGCGCAGCAGTTTCAATACGCACAAGCCTTCGGTGATCACCAGCGTGGCGGCATGATGCGCGGCATCCCAGGGCGCGCCGACGCGCACCGCGTCGATCGCCGCGGCTTGCGCTTCCAGCACGACCTCGTACAACGCGCGCTGTTCGCGCGAAAACTTGCCGCCCACCGGCCAGGTGCGCGTGATGTCCGAGGCATAGCATTCCACTTCCGCGCCGGCGTCCACCAGCAGCAATTTGCCGCGTTGCAGGCGCGCGCGATTGTCCTGGTAATGCATCACGCAGGCGTTCGCACCGGCGGCCACGATCGGCGGATAGGAAGCCACCGCACCGCGCGCACGCATCGCGTGCAACAGCACCGCTTCCACTTCGTATTCGCCGAGGCCCGGATGTGCGACTTTCATCGCGGCCAGTTGCGCTTCGGCCGCGATCTCCGCCGCGCGGCGCATCAGCTTCAGTTCGGCCGGCGATTTGTACAAGCGCAGGTCGTGCAACAGGTGTCCGAGTGAAGTGAATTCGCGCGGGACCACGCCGCCGCCGCGCGCCGAACGCAGCCGGCGCATCCAGCGCAGCAGACGCGCGTCGAATTCCGGTTCGGCGCCGAAGTGGCAATATAGCCGTTCGCGGCCTTCGAGCATCCCCGGCAGGATGTCGTCGATGTCCTCGACCGGAAAAGCGTCCTGCATGCCGTAGTGCTTCACCGCGCCTTCCGGACCGATGCGCGCGCCATGCAACCGCTCGGCTTGCAGATCGCGTTCGCGACAGAACAGGATCGCTTCGTTCTCGCGGCCGGGCAGCAGCGCCAGCACGGCGTCGGGTTCCGGAAAGCCGGTGAGATAGTGAAAATCCGAATCCTGCCGGTAAGGCCACGCCGAATCGGCATTGCGCATGCGCTCGGGCGCGGCGGCCACGATGATCGCCGCGGATTCGCCGGCCAGTTGCATCAAGGTGCGGCGGCGGGTCGCGAATTCCGCTCGGGTAATCATGAGCGGCTTGCGGAGCTACTGCGCTCGGCAGCTTGCACGCCGGCGGTGCTCGGAATCCTCACGTACTGACGTGTACGCTCCGGTTCCTGCGCTCCGGCGTCGCGCAACCTGCCTTCGCTCGCGACGCTCGGCAAGCCGCTCATACTCAATGCAGTCGCTGGCTCATGGTGGACTGTGTTTCGGCGTACAGCAGCATCGCGCCGATGCGGACGAATTCGAACACTTCCGTCAGCGAAGTCTCGTCTTCATCGTCTTCGCAGGACAATTGCGAGGAGGCGATCGCTTCGAAGTCGTGCAGGATTTCCGCGCCTTCTTCCGATACCGCGCTGCGCGCACCGAAACCGCCCAGGCCCAGCCCGCCCAGGAAACCGCGGCACCATTCCACCAGCGCATCGCAGCGTTCGGCCAAGGGCCGCGATGATTCGGGCAGCAGCGGTTCGAAACCCAATTCCGGATCGGCCAGTTGCAACCGGCATTGCGAATACAGCTCGGCCAGCAGCGCGTGGCCGGGATCGTCCGGATGTGCATCGTCGCTTTCCAGCTCCAGCGCGCTCAGGAACGCGCGTGCGCCGGCATCGCCGCCCGCGCACAGATAACCCGCCAGCGAGCCGTGCAGCTCCGAGGCGCCCACTCCGAGCCGCAACGAACTCAGTGCGGCGGCGAGTTCCGGTTGGGTGATGGGCGCTGGATTCACGCAGGCGGGCCTGTTCGTGCCGGCGGGCGGCAGGCCCGCCTTTTGCACAAAGTCTAGCAGTGAGTCCGATTCCGCAATCGGGGATTTGGTTACACTCCGCGCGGGGGTTCTTCTTCATGGCTCCAACTGCCCGAGCATCGCCAAGCCGGGAACAATGCTTGCGCTGGCGGATGCCGGCGCTGCATTTCATTTTCATCGCGTTGTGCGCGAACGCTCCGTTCGCATCCGGCGGCTCGATCTTGCCCGTGGGTATCGAAGATCCCTGGTGGTGGAGCATCGGCATGCGCGTGCTGTACGCGGCGGTCGCCGTGCTGGGCGCGTCGGCGCTGTTGCTGACCTGGCGCGGCAAGCGGCAGGAGGAACTGCGACTTCAGCGCCAGTTGCGTCTGCGCGAGGATCGCCTGCGGCAGGCATTGTGGGGCTCCGGCGACGAATTCTGGGACTGGGACATGCAATCCGGGATGATGTTCCGGATGTTCGCCGAGAGCCTGCAGGGCGGTCATCGCGAGGAAAGCATTTCCATCGACGATTGGCGCAACCTGGCCGTGCATCCGGAGGATCTGGAACGCGTAGAGCAGGCGCTGGCCGAACATGTAGTCGGCGACAGCGATCACTTCGAAGCCGAGCACCGCCTGTTGAACGCGCGCGGCGAGTGGGTGTGGGTGATCTCGCGCGGCAAGATCGTCGAACGCGACGACACCGGCCGCCCGCTGCGCATCTGCGGCACCGCGCGCGACATCGGCGCGCTGCGCGCAGCCGAGCGCGACCGCCGCATCGCGGCCGAGGTGATCCGCAGCATGAGCGAGGCGGTCACCGTCACCGATCTGAATTTCCAGTTCATTTCGGTCAACGCGGCATTCACCCGCATGACCGGCTATGCGGAAGAGGAAGTGCTGGGCCGCGACGCCTCGTTGTTGAATTGCCGCCAGCACGCGCCGGAGATTTACGCGCAGGTGCGGCGCGCGTTGAACGAGGAAGGTCATTGGCGCGGCGAGCTGTGGCAACGGCGCAAGGACGGCGAGGAATTCCTCAGCTGGGTGGAATTGAGCGAGGTGCGCGACGAACGCGGCGAACGCACGCACCTGATCGGCGTGCTGACCGACATCACCGACCGCAAGCGCGTCGAGCAGGAGCTGCGTTACCTCGCCAACTACGACACGCTGACGGGATTGCCGAACCGCACCCTGCTCGGCGAGCGGCTGGGTCACGCGATCATCAACGCGCGCCGCGGCAATCACAAGGTCGGCGTGCTGTTCCTCGATCTCGACCGTTTCAAGCACGTCAACGATTCGATGGGCCACGCCGCGGGCGACCGCATGCTGAAAGCGGCCGGCGCGCGCCTGCGCAACGTGGTGCGCGAGCGCGACACCGTGGCGCGGCTGGGCGGCGACGAGTTCACGGTCGTGCTCGAGGAAATCGTCGGCGTGCGCGATGCCGAAGACATGGCGCAGCGCCTGATCGAAGCTTTCCAGGCGCCGTTGGGTCTCGGCGGCACGCAGGACGTGGTGATCTCTCCTTCGATCGGCATCGCGCTGTATCCCGATCACGGCCAGGTGCCGACCGATCTGTTGAAGTACGCCGACACCGCGATGTACCAGGCCAAGGAACGCGGCCGCAACACTTGGGCGGTGTACCACACACAAATGGACATGCTGGCGCGCGACCGCGCGCGTATGATGACCGCGTTGCGCCGCGCGCAGGAACGCGGCGAGTTCGCGCTGGTGTATCAACCCAAGATGTCGATCCAGTCGGAGCGCATCACCGGCGTCGAGGCGCTGCTGCGCTGGCGCAGCGCGGAACTCGGCGACGTGCCGCCCGCCGTGTTCATCCCGCTGGCGGAGGAAACCGGTGTGATCAACGAGATCGGCGAATTCGTGCTCAACACGGCGTGTTCGGATCTGCAGAGTTTCCGCGACGCCGGATTACGCGGATTGTCGATGGCGGTCAATCTTTCCGCGGCGCAACTGGAGCAGCCGGAACTCACCCAGCGCATCTGCGAAATCATGGTCGAGCACGACATCGCGCCCGACCAGCTCGAACTGGAGCTGACCGAGAGCATGGTCATGGCCAACGCCGAGCAGTCGGTGCGAATACTTGGCGAGCTGAAATCGATCGGCGTCAAGCTGGCAATCGAC
This sequence comes from Rhodanobacteraceae bacterium, assembly GCA_035253005.1. Classification (GTDB taxonomy): domain Bacteria; phylum Pseudomonadota; class Gammaproteobacteria; order Xanthomonadales; family Rhodanobacteraceae; genus 66-474. Next base: position 3,728 of record DATFCO010000217.1, on the reverse strand, counting down.
GATTTCGGCACCGGCTATTCGTCGCTGGCGTACCTGAAACGCTTGCCGATCGACACGCTGAAAGTCGACAAGGAATTCGTCGGCGACGTCACCATCGACCCGGACGACGCGGCGATTACCGCCACGATCATCACCATGGCGCACTCGCTGCAATTGAACGTGGTAGCCGAAGGCGTGCAGACCGCCGAGCAACTAGCGTTCCTGCGCGCGCAGCGCTGCGACGAGATCCAGGGCCACTGGTTGTCGATGCCGATGCCCGCGGAGGCGTGCCGGAAATTCATCGCCGAGCGCAGCCAACGGGCGAGAGCGGCGATTTGATTCGGCTCGCATGCTTTTAGTTTCCCCTCTCCCGCTTGCGCGGGAGAGGGTGGCGCGCAGCGCCGGGTGAGGGAAATACTTGCGATGTCATCGCCAGATTTCCTTGGTTCCGCTCGCTGCCGCGAGCGGGCGACTTTTGGTTCGGCAAAAGTCGCCAAAACCATCGCGCCGGCATGACGGTCGAGTCAACATCCGGTTGGCTCGACTGCCCTGCGCTTCTCGCCGGGCGCGCGCCGGCGCGAACTCGCACATCCCTGTGCTCGAACAGTCGCGCCTTTCCCGCGCGCCCGGCTGTGATGCTCGGCGTCATGCGACGGCGCGGAAGCTCGCTCAATACGGTCGTCCATGGCCTAGCTTTTGACCTTCGTGCCGCCTTCTGCACACCAGTAATACTTCATCCACGCCTTGCGCATCGATCAAGCCGTCGCGCCACTGCAACCGCTTCTGCATCTTCAGGCCGAGCGGCATCAACGCGCGGTTGTACCAGGCCATCGCCATGCCGGGATGGCGCTTCAGGAACCACACGCCCAGATCGAGCAGCGCCGAGGATTTCGGTTGCATGCCGTAGATCGCGCTGCGTCCGATCGAGAAACCGTGTTGCGCGAGTTTCGCGATCAGCGCATCGGGTGCGTAGCGGCGGCAGTGGCCGACGAAGTCGTCGAAGGCCGTCCAGGCCTGCGGATGCAGCGGGACCGAAAGCAATAGCGTCGCGCCGGGCGCGGCCACGCGCGACAGTTCCGCGAAAGCCGCGTCGTCGTCGGCGACGTGTTCGACGATGTCGAACGCGCAGACCACGTCGAACGAATGGCTCTGAAAGGGCAGAGCGCCGATCAGACCCTGGGCCGCATTTGCATTTCGTTCGCGCAGCGCCCGCAGCGCCGGCGCGCTGAGATCGAGAAATACCGTATGGTCCAGCGGCAGGCGCGGACGCAATCCCGGCGCGATCTCCAATCGCCGCGCCGCGCGCTCGCACAATTCCGAAATCAGCGGCCAGGTGTTGAAACGCTGAGGTTCGACCAGCCGCGCGCCCGACCACAAGCCGTCGTAGAAACGCCGATTGCTTTCGGTCAATCCGGTTTCGCCGGTTGTTTGCGAAACCGCTTCCATGTTACCCCACAAACACTCGCGCGTTGCGGAACATCCTCATCCACGGCGAATCCTCGCCCCAGCCCGGCGGCCGCCAGCTCATCTGCACGCTGCGGAATACGCGTTCCGGGTGCGGCATCAGTATCGTGACGCGCCCATCGCCCGAGGTGAATCCGGTCAAACCATCGGCCGAGCCGTTGGGATTCAACGGAAACTGTTCGGTCGGCTTGCCGCGGTTGTCCACGAAGCGCAGGCAGGGATTGGCCTTGCCCGGTTTGGCCTCGCGCGCGAACTGGGTCCGGCCTTCGCCGTGCGCGGTGACGATCGGGACGCGGGAGCCGGCCATGCCGCGGAAGAAGATCGAGGGCGATTCCATTACTTCCACCGTGACGAAACGCGCTTCGTACTGTTCCGACAGATTGCGCTCGAACGACGGCCAGTGTTCCGCGTCCGGAATGATGTCTTTCAAATGCGACAGCATCTGGCAGCCGTTGCACAGGCCTAGGGCAAACGTGTTTGCGTCAGCGAAAAATGCCGCGAACTCGTCGCGCAGTTTCTCGTGATAGAGCACCGATGCGGCCCAGCCGCGCCCCGCGCCCAGCACGTCGCCGTAGGAAAAGCCGCCGCACGCCGCGACGCCGCGGAAATCCGAAAGTTTGCGGCGGCCGGCGGCGAGATCGCTCATGTGCACGTCGACCGCTTCGAAACCCGCGCGCGTGAACGCCGCGGCCATTTCGACCTGACCGTTGACGCCCTGTTCGCGCAGAATCGCCACGCGCGGCCGCGCGCCTTTTGCGATGTACGGTGCGGAGATGTTCTCAGCCGGATCGAAAGTCAGTTTCGGCGAGATGCCCGGATCGCCGTCGTCGATGCGCCATTCGCGTTCGGCGTCGGCGCTCACCGGGTTGTCGCGCAGCCGCTGCATCGCGTGGCTGGTTTCGTGCCACGCGCCAAACAACTGCGTCCAGTTCCATTTGCTATGCGTCTCGTCGGCGAGCAGCAGTTTGATGCCGAGCTTCGGTTTCGGACGGCCGATCGCATGCGTCATCGCGGCGAGGCCGTGCTTGGCCGCCAGCGCCATGAACGCGTCGCGGTCGGCGCCGCGCACCTGCAGCACCGCACCCAATTCCTCGTTGAACAACGCGCGAAGCGTGTTCTCGGCCCAGCCGTCCAGGCGGATTTCCAGTCCGCAGTGTCCGGCGAACGCCATTTCCAGCAACGTGACGATCGCGCCGCCGTCGGAGCGGTCGTGATACGCCAGCAGCAGACCCGCGCTCTCGGCTTCGCGTACCAGCGCGAACAGATTCTTCAGGCGCTGCGGATCGTCGAGATCGGGCGGCACCCCGCCGCCGCGATTGAACGCTTGCGTCAGCGCGCTCGCGCCTAAACGGTCGCGACCCGCACCGAGATCGATCAGCCACAGATCCGATTCGCCGCGGTCCAGCTTGATGCGCGGCGTCAAGGCGCGACGCGCGTCGGCGACGCGCGCGAATGCCGTGACGATCAGCGATACTGGCGCCAGCGTGCACTGCTCGACGCCGTTGTCGCGCCACACCGTCTGCATCGACAGCGAATCCTTGCCGACCGGAATCGAGATGCCGAGCGCGGGACACAACTGTTCGCCGACCGCGCGCACCGCATCGAACAGCGCGGCGTCTTCGCCGGCGTGACCGGCCGCCGCCATCCAGTTGGCGGAGAGGCGGATTTCATCGAGTGAAACCGGCGCGGCGATCAGGTTGGTGATCGCCTCGCTCACCGCCAGGCGCGCGCTGGCCGCGGCATCCAGCAGCGCCACCGGCGCGTGTTCGGCCATCGCCATCGCTTCGCCCGCATAACCGTCGAAGCCGGCGAGCGTGACCGCGCAATCGGCGACCGGCACCTGCCACGGGCCCACCATCGGATCGCGCGAGCACAAACCGCCTACACTGCGGTCGCCGATCGTGACCAAAAAACTTTTGGAACCGACACCGGGCATGCGCAACACGCGCTGCACGGCTTCGTCCAGTCCGATGCCGGAAAGATCCGGCACCACTTCCACGCGCGGCTTGAAACGCACGGCATCGCGCTGCATGCGCGGCGGCTTGCCGAGGAGCATGTTGAGGGGGAGATCGATGATTGATTTTTTTCCTTCCCCCGCTTGCGGGGGAAGGTGCCCGGAGGGCGGATGGGGGGAAGTCAGCGACGACGTCACGAGCAGCCGCTGCTCTTCCGTCGCCGTGCCGACTGCCGCGAACGGACAACGCTCGCGTTCGCAGATTTCCTCCAACGCAGGCAGATCGTCCGGCCGCACGCCCAGCACGTAGCGTTCCTGCGACTCGTTGCAC
>DATFCO010000216.1:0-2314 GCA_035253005.1 Rhodanobacteraceae bacterium | reverse complement strand
AAGCATTGACGACTAACCGGCGAAACGTTCCCCGCCGATCCAGGTTTCGCGCACGTCGAGATTTTGGTCCAGCACCACTAAATCGGCGCGACAGCCGGGTGCGATGCGACCGCGACCGTTCGATCCGAGAAAGTCTGCGGGATAGGTCGAAGCCATGCGAACGGCGTCGGTCAGCGGTATGCCGATTTGGGTGACCGCGTTGCGCACCGCGCCGGCCATATCCAGTGACGAACCGGCCAGCGTGCCGTCACCGGTGGTGCAACGACCGTCGCGGCATTCGATCGTGAGGTCGCCGAGTTTGAAAGTTGCATTCGCGCCGCCCACCGGCGGCATGGCGTCGGTCACCAGAAATATTTTTCCGCGCGCTTTGGCCGCAAGCGCGACACGCAGCGTGACGGGATGCACGTGAAAGCCGTCCACGATCATGCCGCACCAGCTCGCCGGGTCGCTCAACGCGGCGCCGACCACGCCGGGTTCGCGGCTGCCCATCGGCGTCATCGCATTGAACAAATGCGTGAAGCCGCGGGCGCCCGCATCCAGCGCGGCGCGGGTTTGCGCGTAATCGGCAGCGGTGTGGCCGACGCAAACGATCACGTCGCGTTCGCTCAGCTCGCGGATCGCTTCGAGCGATACGCATTCGGGCGCAACCGTCAACAACGTGCGTCCGCGTTTCAGCGAACACACCAGTTCGATTTCCTCGCGCGAAGGCGCGCGAAACACGTTTGGATCGTGCACGCCCTTGCGTGCGGCAGCGAGGAACGGGCCTTCCAGGTGAATTCCCAACACGCCCGGCACGCCTTGTTCGATCGCGCGATACACCGCGTCGATCGCCGCGCGCATCGTTCCGATATCGGTGCTAATAAGTGTTGGCAGCAAACCTGTTGTGCCGAATTGCCGATGCGCCTGCGCGATCCGCGCGATCGCTTCCACGCTCGGATTGTCGTTGAAAAGCACGTCGCCGCCGCCATTGACCTGACAGTCGATGAAACCGGGAACGAGATACGCGCCATGCAAATCGCGCCGCTCGATCTGCATATCGCGCAATTCCTGCAACGGAGCGATCGCGACAATGCGTTCGCCCTCGATCAGCACGCCCAGATCGTTCTCGAAACCGGCATTGGTCAGCACGCGCGCGTTGTGCAGCAGCCGTTTCACAGCGTCTCCGTCACCTTGTTGAGATACGGCGGCACGTCGGGATCGAAACCGCGTGCCAGCGATAGCGCGTTGGCGGCGCGATAGAACGCGCATACGGTCAGCAGCGGAGTGCAAGCCGGATGCGGCGACGCCGGCAAGGGCAGATGATCGCCATTGCGGACGCCCGGTTGCGCCAGCCACACCCGCGCACCGCGCGCTCTGAATTCTTTCGCGACATCGAGCGTGCTCTCGCCGCTGTCGTCGTCCTGCGCGAACGCGAGCACCGGAAAATTCCTGCCGACGATCGCCATCGGTCCGTGCATGACCTCGGCGCTGCTGAACGCCTCGGCGTGCAGCCCGCTGGTTTCCTTCAGTTTCAACGCGGCTTCCTGCGCTGCACCCAAACCCAAGCCACGTCCGACCACGAACAGATCATGCGCTTTGGTCAAGCCATGCACCAGCGACGACCAGTCCATCGCCCACGCCTCGCGCATCGCCTGCGGCACAACATCCAAGGCGCGCGACAACGATTCGTCTTCGCGCCAATGCGCGGTGAGTTGCAGCAAAGCGGACAGCGAACACAGAAAGCTCTTCGTCGCCGCCACGCTGGTTTCCGCGCCGGCGTGCAGCGGAATCACGTGATCCGCGAGCCGAGCCAGCGGCGAATCCTTGTGGTTCACCAGCACCACCACACGCGCACCGGCCTCGCGCGCCAGCTCGGCGTTGCGCAGCAGATCGGGGCTGCGTCCGGATTGCGAGATCGCGATGAACAGCGCATCGCGCAGTTTCGGCTTGACCGCATACACCGACGCGATCGAAGGCGAGGCCGAAGCTGTCACCAAACCGAGATGCGTTTCGAAAAGATATTTCGCGAAGGTCGCCGCATGATCGGAACTGCCGCGCGCGCAGGTGACGATGAAACGCGGCGGTTGCTCGCGCAATTGCGCCGCGATCGCTGCGATCGCGTTCGCATTTTGGGCGAGCTGGCGCGCAACCGCGTCCGCGCTTTCCGCGGCCTCGGCGAACATGCGCGTGGACTGTTCCGGCGGACGCGCGCTCATCGCGGTACGCGCGGCGGCGCCGTCGAGCCGCGGATCACCAGCTCCGGACTGAAACCTTCGTTACCGATGCGCGACGGGTGCTCGCTCAATTGCGCCAGCAGCAACTGCGCGGCGTGCCG
>DATFCO010000215.1:0-8991 GCA_035253005.1 Rhodanobacteraceae bacterium | reverse complement strand
CTGATGTTGACGATCGCGCCGCGCCATTCGATCAGTTTCGGCAGCAACAGGCGCGTCAATGTGACCAGCGCGGTGATGTTGGTGTCGATCATTTGCTTCCACTGCGCGAGATCGCAGTGCTGCGCGGGTTCGGTGCCGAGTGCGAGCCCGGCGTTGTTGACCAGCAGATCGATCTCGCGGAAATCATCCGGCAGCGAATCGAGCATCGCGCGCATCGCGGCCTCGTCACGGATGTCGAACGCGGCGATGTGCACGTGGCCGCCGAAACGATCTGCGAGTTCCTGCAAGCGCTCCGCCCGGCGCGCACAGGCGATCACGCGCCAGTCGTTTTTGGCGAAATGCGCTGCAATCGCAGCGCCGAAGCCGGACGAAGCGCCGGTGACGAGCAAGGTTTTCGCAGTCATTCACCTATTCTAGCGTTCCTCGCATGGCACAATCGGGCACAGAAACAGGTGAAGTGTCGTCCATGGCCATGAGTTCCGCGATCGCGCAGGACCTGCACAACGACGTGTTGATCCTCGGCGGCGGTCTGGCCGGACTGACGCTGGCGCTGCAACTGCGCGCGCGTTTTCCCGAATTGTCCATCCGCGTGCTGGAGCGCCGCGCCGCGCCGCCGCGCGCGGCCGCGCACAAGGTCGGCGAATCCACCGTCGAAATCGCCGCGGATTATTTTTCCAACGTGCTCGGCCTGCGCGCGCATCTGGATGCGCAGCAGATCCGCAAGTTCGGCTTCCGCTTTTTCTTCTGCGATGGCCGCGAAGACCTCGACAACGTCACCGAACTCGGCGTCAGCCGCGTGCTGGACACGCCGACCTGGCAGCTCGATCGCGGCGTTTTCGAGAACTTTCTGATCGCAGAAGCGTGCGCGCGCGATATCACGTTCGACCAGGGCTGCACCGTGCGCGCTCTGCAACCCGGCCGCGATGGCGCGCTGCACGAAGTGCGCTGCGAACGCGACGGCGAAACGGAAACAATGCGCGCGCGCTGGCTGATCGATGCCTCCGGCCGGGCCGGTTTGCTGAAGAAGCATTTCGGCTTGGCCGAAGACAACGATCACGAAATCTGCGCGGCATGGTTCCGCGTACACGCGCGGCTGGAACTGGATGACTGGTGCCACGATGCGGCGTGGCGCGCGCAGTGTTCGGCGCCCGAGCGCTGGCGTTCCACCAATCACCTGTGCGGATCGGGGTATTGGGTCTGGCTGATCCCGCTCAGTAGCGGCGCGCATTCGGTCGGTATCGTGGCCGATTCGCGGATGCACCCGGTGGAATCTTTCAACACGTACGAACGCGCGCTGGGATGGTTGCGCGCGCATCAGCCGCTTGTTGCGCGCAAGCTGGATGAATTGCAAACCGCGCCGATGGACTTCGCCTTCCTTCGCAATGTGTCCTATGGCTGCAAGCAGGTATTCAGCGCCGACCGTTGGGCCCTCACCGGCGAGGCCGGCGTGTTTCTCGATCCGTTCTATTCGCCGGGCAGCGACTTCATCGGCATCGCCAACACCTACATCACGGAATTGATCGCGCGCGACCTGCGCGGTGAACCGCTGGCAGCGCATGCGGCGATTTATCAGGATCTGTATTTCTCCTTCTACCGCAACATGCTTTCGTTGTATCGCGATCAATATGCGCTGTTCGGCGATGCGCAGGTGCTGCCGGTGAAAGTGATCTGGGACTACGCCTATTACTGGGGCGTACTGTGCCCGCTCGCGATCGGCGGACGCCTCACCGATCTGAATCTGGTGTCCGAATTGCGACCGCAACTGGAGCAGGCGGCATCGTTGAACGCCACGATGCAGGAATTCTTGCGGCGCTGGCACCGCTCGCGCCCGCCACGCAATCCGCGCGCATGGCTGGACCAGCAGGATCTGCGCTGGTTCGCACGATTGAATAGCGGATTGCACGATGCGCTGGATGACGCGCAGGCGCGCCAACGGCTGCGTGCCAACGTCGAACTGCTGCACGCGCTGGCGGGCAGCATCGCCGATCTCGCATCGGCGCAATGTCCTTCGCTCGATGTGTCCGCGGCGGGAATGCGCGAACGGTTGCCTCTGTTCGATCAACCTTGCGTCGGTGCCGGCGACTTTCGCTCAGACCATGCCGCCGTTGACGCCGATCACCTGTCCATTGATGTATGAAGCACCGTCCGAACAGAGAAATGCGACCGCGTGCGCCACTTCGGCGGGCGTGCCCATGCGCCCGGCCGGGATCATCTGCTTGATCCGTTCCGGCGCGAACAACTCGTGCGTCATGCTGCCTTCGATCAGGCCGGGCGCGACCACGTTGACGGTGACGCCGCGCGCGGCCATTTCGCGCGCCAGCGATTTGGCCGCGCCGTGCAGCGCGGATTTCGCGGCCGCGTAATTCACCTGGCCGCGGTTGCCGATGACCGCCGCAACGGACGAGATGCAGACGATGCGCCCAAAGCGCGCGCGCGACATTGGCAGCAGCAGCGGCTGCGCGACGTGGAAGAAGCCGTTGAGCGACACATCGATCACGCGCGACCATTGCTCCTCGCGCATGCCGGCCAGCGGCACGTCGTCGTGGATGCCGGCGTTGTGCACCAGCGCCGCGACCGACCCGGCTTCGAGCAATTTCTTCAATGCGGCGCGGGTGGCGGCGCCATCGACGAGATCGAACACGATCGCTTCCGCGCTGCCGCCGGCATTTGCGATCTCATCCACGACGTGTTGCGCCCGTTCGGGATTCGCATTGGCATGCACGATCACGTGCCAGCCCTCGCGCGCCAGCGCGCGGCAGATTGCGCCGCCGATGTCGCCGCTGCCGCCGGTCACCAGCGCGCGGCGCAGAGTTTCGTTCATGGCTGGACCTCGCTATTGCGATCATCCTTGATCGCAGAAATCAAAAAGCGTCCGTTCTTGGCCACTTTCAAATTTGCACCAGTACCGCCGCCCGCCCGCTCGCGAGCACACGCCCCTGGTGCTCCACCCGGAACGCATACTGCAAGCTCCCGCCCGCATCCAGCAACTGTTCGGCGTGCACATCGAGCGCGCCGGGCAGATCGTCGATGTATTCGATATGCAGTTCGACCTCGCGCAGCGAGACCAGAAAGCCCAGCCGCGCGCGGCCGCCGTGTTCGCGAGCCAGCAAAGCGCCGTGCACCGCCATCGCCTGTGCGCCGTATTCGCACAGCGCCACTGCGTGCAGCCGATCGTTCGCACGCAACGGATTCTGCGCGTCGCGATGCGTGGCGCTGATCGCGTGGATGTGCGTCGCGTCGTATTCGGCTACGGCGTCCAGCAGGCACATCGCGCCTTGGTGCGGGATCAGGTCCAGCCATTCGGACTTCGGCAGCATTCGCTCAATCCTCGTGACGCAGATGCGCCGCGGGTGCCATCAACACCGACAAGGTGAAATGGAACGCAACGCCCAACGCGACGGTCAGCCCGATCGCGCGCAGCACCGGCACGCTGGACAGCGCCAGCACCCCGAACACCAGCAGCGCCGAGATCACGCACACCAGCGTGGCGTGCAAGGTGCGACGTTCCTCGGCGGGATCATCGGTGCGACGCTCGAAGAACAGCGCGTAATGCAAACCCAGACCTGCGGCGAGCGTCAGCGATACGAGATGGAACAGCGACAGCGGAATGCCCGCCGCGCGCAGCACCACCAGCACCATCAGCGTCGCCAGCGTCATCGGCGCCAACACATGCAGCGCGCGGCGCGGACCGCGCAATGCGATCGTCACCGTCGCGCACAGCAGCAGTGCGGCGATGCCCAGCGCAATCAGAATCCTTTGGCGATAGGCAATCAGCAGCGATTCGGAGGAGGCTTTCAGATCCAGCAAATGCACGGCACCGCCCGTGGATTTCGAAAGCGCGGCGATCGCTTGCGGATCGTGCACGCCGATCAAGGTACCCAAACCGATCCACTCGCCATCGTGTTGCAGCAGCATCGCCTGCAAACGCGCGCCCAGCGGCGACTTCTCGAATTGTTCGGGTGTCAGCGGCGGCAGCGTGCGCGCGGCTTCGACATCGGCCACGAACGGCGCGAACAATCCTGCCCGGAACGGCAAGCCTTGTCCGGCTTGCGCCAGCGCGGTTTGCAGCGTTTTCGCATCGGGCAATTTCACTTGCCGTGCGCGTTGCGTTTCGATGCTGGGCAGATAGCGCGAGGGCAATTCCACCGCATCGACCGCATGATGTGCCACCAAGCCATCGATTTGCGGTGTGATCTTTTCCGACAGTTTCAGAACGCCGTCCGCCGTCGGCGCGCGCAGCACCAATAGATAGCGCACATCCGGCGCGCCAAGTTCGGCGCCCAGCCGCGCCTGTGTCATCAGCATGTTTTTCGGTACGGGCGCCAGTGCCGACAAATCGTTCTCCCAGAATTTCGCCGGCGCGAAGGCGACGATCAGGATTCCCGCGATCAAGACCAGCCACGGCAACCAGCGCGGCCGCGGCAAATGCGCGAAGAAATTCCACGCGTTCGCCAAACCGGGCGTTTGCGCGGCGTCGCGAAAACGTTCGGGCAACACGCGCGGCAGCAGCCAGCGCGTGCAGGCGCCGGCGACGATCAAGCCTGTGATGGTGAACACCGCGAGTTGCTGCAAACCGGCAACGCCGGATGCGAAGAAAGCCAAGTACGCGATGCAGGTCGAGACGATCGCGGTGGCCAACAGCGGCCACAAGGCGCGCACGCTTTGCAATGCACCCTGTCCTGCGCGGCGATGGCTGAACACGCGGATCGGATATTCCTGCGCCACGCCCAGCAGCGTGAAACCAAAAGCGATGGTGATGCCGTGCGCCTCGCCGAACATCGAGGCCAGTGCGGCGAAGCCGCAAACGGCGCCGGACAACAGCGGCAGCGCGGTCACCAGCAATGGCACCGCGCTGCGATAGGCTGCCAGCAGCAGGATCACGAACCCGAGCGTGGTAATGAAACCGAAGCGGTCGGCTTCGGCCCTGGTGCGTTGACTCACTTCCAGCGAAAAATAGCCGGGGCCGCTGATGGTCAACCTGGCGCGATTCGAATTCGGCAGCGAAGCGAAATGTTTTTGCAAGGCTGCGATCGCCTGAGCTTGCGCGCCGGGATCAAAACCGGGCGCGCGCGTTTCTGTGACCAGCAGCGCTTCGCCTTGCGAGGAAAACCACACGCCGTCGCGCAATGCCGGTTGCTTCGCCGGCGCCCAGCGTTGCGCCAGTTTCAGGATCTCCAATGTCGGATCGCGCGGCAGGATGGTTTTGAGCATCGACGCCGCGGGCGACGACAGATCATCCAGCCGCTGCGTGAGTTGATCGCGCAGGTAACCGGCATCGAGGCGGTGCGTGTCCAGCGTCGGCGAGAGCAGATAACGATACGGCAGCAGGCTCGATGCCAGCGCATTCAAGTCGGCGTTGCCGTTGGAAACGCGCAGAAAGCGTGGATCGGCTTGCAGCGCGGTTTTCAGGCCTTGCGACAATTGCGCGAGTGGTTCCGGTGGCGCGCCATCGATGGCCAGCAACAACAACCGCGAACCCGGCCCCTCGCCGATTTCGTCCAGCAGCAGTTTTTGATCCGCCGTTTGCGGCGGCGGCATGAAACTGCGCAGATCGGAGCTGATCTTCAGATGCCGCGCCACGCCCCAGCCGATCGCCGCGATCGCGATCAGCCAGGCGAAGTACAGCGCGATTTTCGCGCCGCGATTCATCCGAGCATTGCGGCAGCCCCCTCACCCCAACCCTCTCCCCACGGGGGAGACAAGCGCGTAGCGCTTGGCGGGTAAGGGGGGACTTTGATCGGGATCAGCCGCAGACCGTGAGTGGCTCGCATAGCCGGCTCACGAGCCATTGCGGCAACGCGCGGCCAATGCCGATTGCAAAGACGCGGCACTCTGCAATCCCGCGCGCGCCATCTCGCCGACCAGCGTGATGGTGGTGTCGCCATCGGCTTCGGTCATCGTCATGCAGCGCGGCGCATCGTTGCGGCCGTCGATCTGGATCGCAGATACGCGCGATTTCAGTTCCTTCGAGCGCGGCGTCAACGTCAGCACCCAGTGCGCTTCGTTGCCGGCGGCTTTTACGTCGAAATCCTGCGACAACTGCGCGACGTCGCCGCCCAGTAGCGCGCGGAAGCCGGAAAGGATCGCCGCCATTTGCGGCGCGCGGGAGATCGGCATGCTCTGCACCGCACCATTGCCGCGCTGCACGCTCATCTGGCCGTCGCCGATCTTCGCGACCATCTTGTACGGCTTCTCGACGTCGCGTTCCAGTTTGTCGCCGCCCAGCCATTTCATGGTGCCGGAAGTGATCAGCGGCCGATCCAGCATGCCGCGGTAACTCACTTCGATGAATTGCGTTTGCGCCGAGCCGGGTTTGGCGAGATGCGAGAGGATAGTCGCCGCCAGATCGGGCGTGGCGGCGAACGCGATCGCGCACGGCAGCAGCAAAGCGAAAGCGAGCGGTTTCATCGCGCGCTCACTTCGTCTGTCCGGCGACGGCCGCAGGCTGTTGCTGATCCGCCTCGTCCGGCGGCAGCGCATGCCAGAAATCATAGAAGTTGAACCAGTTGTAAGGGGCTTCGCGCACGTAATGTTCCAGGCGCGCGGCGTAATGGCGGATGTACGCATCCAGCGCGGCGTCACGTTGGCCGCGCGGCAGCTCGATGCGATCCGCCAGCGGTTCAAAAATCAGATCGTAGTGGTTGCCGCCGCGATAGATTCCCAGGCTGAGGATCACCGGCAGTTCCAGCGCGGCGGCGATCAGCCACGGTGCGACCGGGAACGGCGCGGACTCGCCCAGGAACGTCGCCCGCCGCATCTGCTCGTGCGCGCGGCCGCGGTCGCCCAGCAGCGCCACCATCGACGAGCCCTGTCGCACCGCTTCGGATACGGCCAGCACGACTTCGGTACCGCCGCGCGCGGCGTCGATGATGTCGGCGGCGAGATCGGGAGCCAGCGCACCCAGCACTTCGGTCAGCGCCGGCATCTTGGACTTGTCCATCACCAGCCGGAGTTTGTATTGGGGCCGATGCGTGGCGAGCACGCGCGCGGCCTCGAAGCTGCCGTAATGCGCGCCCAGCAGCATCACGCTGCGGCCGGCATCGAGCTGCGCGTGCAGATGTTCCAGCCCGTAAGTCTTGACCTCGAAACCTTTCAATCCGCGCGCCAGCAGGAACACGCGATCTAGGATCGTGCACGCGAAGGCGTGGATCAGCTTCATCACCTGCCAGGCATTGGCCGGTTTGCCGAACACGCGTTGCAGGTAATCGTAGGACGCGCGCCGCTCCGGCCCGCGCCGGAAAAAGAAATACAGCGTGGTCGGGTACAACCAGATCCGCGCGAAACGCCGGCCGCAATACAGGCCGATGGTGCGGATCAACCAGATGGCGAACCAGCCGCCGCCTTCCGGGCGCTGCTGCCAATGTTCGGTGGTGACGCTCATGCAGCGGGCTCTACATTCATGAAGCAGGCTCCAGCACGCCGCGTGCCAGCACCGATTCATCGCGACGGATCGTGAAGCGAACGCGCGCGCCTTCGTCCCGCAGCTCGATCAGCGCGTCCTGCTCCGGCAGCAACGGCGCAAGAAATTTCGCATCGAAACGATGCAGCCGTGCGTTGCGCCATTGCTTCAATGCATCGGCCACGCAGCGCAGCAGCACCACGCCCGGCACCACCGGATTGCCGGGGAAGTGTCCGGGCAGTGCGGGATGATCGGCGCCGATGCGCAGCGGCAGGAAGAAAGACGTTTCGCTCACGGAGAAACTTCCTCGCGCAGCAACTGCGGCCAGCGTTGAATCAAGCGAGTCAGAAATCGCTTCAATGGCGGATGCGGAATGCGCCGCATGCGCCAGCGGCGATACAGGTATTCTGCGGCGAAGGCCGCGATCAGCACCGCCCAGCAACCGATCTCCGGATACCACGCCAGCGCCGCGCGCGACGGCGCGAACGGAACGGCGACGCCGAACACGTCCAGAACGCCGCCGGGTTTCGCCAGCAGCCACAGCGCGGCAAGGATCACTGCCTGCGCGCCCAGCACGATCGCCCAGTACGCGGTGACGCCGCGCGCGTAGCGCGCGACACCGGGCAGCGCCAGACGCTGTTCGCCTTCGATCACGCGGATGCAGCGTGCGATCAGCGGTTCGCGCGCGAGGCTGCGCGCGAACACCCAAGACAACGCGCCGAGGATCGCAATCGGCAAACCCGCCAGCGCCAGTTGCACGCGGCCGAGTGCCGCCGGAATCAGCAGCAGCGCCGCCAGCGCCAGCCAGAGCAGGACCCCCGCGACACTGGGCCGGCGCAGCACCGGCACGGCCAGCGCGATCAGCAACAACGCCGCCGCGATCACGCTCAATTCCGGCCGGCGCAACACTCCACCCAACAGCGCCAGCAATGCGTACGCGATCAGCAATGGCAGCAGCCAGCGCATCGAAGTGCGCGGCGCGGCGGTCGGATTGGCGGCGGATGAAGACATCTGGTCGGTCACGCGCGGGGCGCGGATGTATATCATAAGCGCTGGGAGACGAGGGGCAGGCGGATGTCGGCTTTGTTGAAAGAAGCGGTAGCGCACGATTCCGCGGATGCGCAGGGGCGACGCGCCGAGCAATGCGACGTACTGGTGATCGGCGGCGGGCCTGCCGGTTCCACCATCTCCACGCTGCTGGCGAAGCGCGGCTGGCGCGTGACGATGCTGGAACGCGACCGCCATCCGCGTTTCCACATCGGCGAATCGCTGCTGCCGGCCAACATGCCGATCTTCGAGGAACTGGGCGCGCTGGAAAAGCTGCGCGCGATCGGCCGATTGAAGCTGGGCGCGGATTTCCCGCGCGATGACGGCAGCTACTACACCTTCAAGTTCACCCGCGCGCTGGGCGGCACGCCGCACTATTCGTTCCAAGTCGTCCGCGAGCAGATGGACCAGATGCTGTTCGAGCACGCGCGCGAATGCGGAGTGGACGCGCGCGAAAACGTGAAAGTCGAACGCGTCGAGTTCGAAGCGGAGGGCGCGAACGCGCGCGCCAAAGACGCGGACGGTCCATTCGAGGTGCGCGCGCG
>DATFCO010000214.1:0-4481 GCA_035253005.1 Rhodanobacteraceae bacterium | reverse complement strand
TGAGATCACTTGTTCGTACTACAAGTAAATTAATAACAATACCGATTGCAAGGACACCAAACAATCGGTATTGTTATTAATTTACTTGTAGTACGAACAAGTGATCTCATAGAAACCGTTGCAGCGAATCGCACAGTTTCTCGACCGCGCCGGTGTCCGCGCAGCGCGGCGCGAACGACAGCAAGCCACCGGGTGCTCGCATCTGCCGCAAGACCAACGCGTGCTGCGGATGCGAAGGCAGATGCGGATACCAGACATGTTCGACTTGCGGATGCGCAGTCAGCCACTGCGCGATCTTCAACGCGCTCGTTCCACTGCGTTCCACGCGCAGGCGCAAGGTACGCAGGCCGCGCAGCATCAGCCACGCATCGTGCGGTGACGGTGCCGCGCCAAACGTCATGTACGGTCCGCGAAACACGTCGCGCAGGATGGTTTGCGGCCCACACAGTACGCCCGCGACGACGTCGCTGTGGCCATTGATGTATTTGGTCGCCGAATGCGCGACCAGATCGATGCCGAGCGCGACAGGCGACTGATTCAGCGGGCTGGAATAGCTGTTGTCGCACAACGTACGAATGCCGCGTGTCCTGGCGAGTTGCGCCACCGCGGCGAGATCCTGCAATTCGAAGGTGAGCGAATTGGGCGATTCCAGCACGATCAGCTTGGTCGCCGGTTCCAGCGCCGCTTCGATGTTGGCGACATCCGTTCCGTCCACGAATGTCGCACGCACGCCGAAGCGCGGCAGCAGGTACGCCAGCAGCTTGTGCGTCCAGCTGTACGGCTTGTGCACGCAGACGACGTGATCGCCAGCGGACACGCTCCCGACCACCGCGGCGGAAATCGCCGCCGCGCCGGACGAGAACACCAGACAATCCTCCGCCCCTTCCAGCGCGGCGATTTTCTCGCGCAGGATCTCGACGGTCGGATTGTTGCCGCGTGTGTAGCAATGCTGCACGTACTCGTCCTGCTCGCGTTCGCGCATTTGCGCGACGCTGTCGAAACAGAAGATCGAAGTCTGGATCACCGGCGGCGCGACGGCATTGAAATACCGGGCGCGCTCCTCGCCGAGGTGGGTGAGGATCCAGTCGATGTCCATCGTCTCAGGCGAGAAATTCGCGCGCGACTTTCGCGAGGGCCGGATCCTGCATCGCGAAGTGCAGCGTGGCGCGTACCAACCCCGCCTTGTGGCCGCAATCGAAGCGCCTGCCCTGGAACCGGCAGGCCAGTACCTTCGATTCCGCGATCAGCGATTCGATCGCGTCGGTCAACTGGATTTCGCCGCCCGCACCGGGCCGCGTGCTTTCCAGCAATTCGAAAATGCGCGCCGGCAGCACGTAGCGGCCGACGATCGCCAGATTGGACGGCGCATCCGCTGGGTCGGGTTTTTCGACGACGTGCCCGATGCGCGCGGCGGGTTCGTTCGCACCGCCCACGTCCACGATGCCGTATTTGTTGGTCTGATCGCGCGGTACTTCTTCCACGGCCAGCACGCCGGCTCCTTCGCGCGCGGCCAGCTCGGCCATCTGCGCCAATGCACTTTTGCCCTCATTGACGATCAGATCATCCGGAAGAATCACGCCGAACGGCTCGTCGCCGATCACCGGCTTGGCGCACAGCACCGCGTGACCGAGGCCCAGCGCCTGTTCCTGGGTGACGTAGACGCAGCGTACGTGCGGTGGCAGCAAGCCTTGTACCGTCGCCAGCAGTTCGTGCTTGCCGGCGCGTTCCAGCGTTTCCTCCAGCTCGTAGGCGGAATCGAAATAATCCGCGATTGCGTGCTTGTAGCGATTGGTGACGAACACCAGCGTGTCGGCGCCGGCATCCACCGCCTCGTCCACCGCGTACTGGATTAGGGGACGATCGAGGACAGGCAGCATTTCCTTGGCGACCACTTTCGTCGCAGGAAGGAAACGCGTGCCCAAGCCCGCAACGGGAAACACCACCTTGCGCAACCGCTTCTGCGTCCCTGCGGAATTCATCGCTGTCTCCTCATGCGCTGTCCTTGTGCAACGGCAACACTTCCGCGCTTTCCGAAGGCTCGCCCGTCTGCCAGCGATAGCCGGGCAGCAGCGCCGCGACGCAGGCGCGCAGCGCTTCTTCGTCGAAGTCGGCGCTCGCGTGCGCACCCCGATCGATCTGCGCCAGCGCGAGCGCCGCGGAGAACTCGCGCTGTGCCGCGCGGAAAATCTTGGGATGCGCGGTGCTGGCGTAGTTCTCCAGCGGGTGGAACAGTTCTTCGAACAACTTCTCGCCCGGCCGCAATCCGGTGTAAACAATGGCGATGTCGCGGCCCGGCTGCTTGCCGGCCAGCCTGATCATCTGTTCGGCCAGATCGCGGATGCGCACCGGCTCGCCCATGTCCAGCGCGAAGGTTTCACCACCCTCGCCCATCGCGGTGGCCTGCAAGATCAACTGGCAGGCTTCCGGAATGGTCATGAAGTAGCGCGAGATCTCCGGATGCGTCACCGTGACCGGACCGCCGTTGCGGATCTGTTCGCGGAACAACGGCACCACGGAACCTGCGGAATCCAACACATTGCCGAATCGCACCGTGATGAAGCGCGTGTTGCTCGCCGGTGCCACCGCCTGGCAGACGATTTCGGCGATGCGCTTGCAGGCGCCCATCACGCTGGTCGGATTGACCGCCTTGTCGCTGGAAATCAGCACGAAGCTTTCCGCTCCGTGCTGCGCTGCCGCGCTCGCCACCTCGCGTGTCGCCAGCACGTTGTTGCGGAACGCTTCCCGCAACTGCTCCTGCAACAGCGGCACGTGCTTGTAGGCCGCGGCATGAAAGACGACATTCGGCCGCGCCTGCGCGAAAGCGTTCGCGCACGTGCCGGGATCGCCGCAATCGCCGATCAATCCGCGCAACAGCAGTTCCGGATATTGCGCGCGCAATTCCTGCTCGATGCGATACAAGTTGTATTCGGAGAGCTCGATCACGGTCAGCGAAGCAGCGCCCAGCCGCGCGATCTGTCGGCACAGTTCCGAACCGATCGAGCCGCCACCGCCGGTCACCAGCACGTGCTTGCCGGTCAACCCCTGGCGGATCGCGCTCCAGTCCAGCTTCACCGGTTCGCGCCCGAGCAGATCCTCGATCGCGACCTCTTTCAATT
The DNA here is from genome assembly GCA_035253005.1 of Rhodanobacteraceae bacterium. Taxonomy (GTDB): domain Bacteria; phylum Pseudomonadota; class Gammaproteobacteria; order Xanthomonadales; family Rhodanobacteraceae; genus 66-474. The sequence continues at coordinate 1,365 of DATFCO010000214.1, read as the reverse complement.
CATTGAACTGCGCACGGCCCGCGACCACGTCGTCCAGGCGCGGCACGGTGCGGAACGGCAGGCCGGTCTGTTCGCACAATTCCACCACGCGCCGCATCTGCGCCTTGTCGGCCGAGGGCATGGCGATCAGCAGCATCTCCGCACCGGCTTCGCGCGCCAATTCGGGCATCTTCTCCAGTCGTCCCAGAACCGGAATGCCATGTACGCGTGCGCCGCGCAGCTCGGGGTTGTCGTCGATGAAACCGGCAGCGTGATAACTCGCGTCGCGGCGCAAGTCGCGCACCAGCGCCTCGCCCGCGCGTCCCGCGCCGATCACCAGCACGCGCTTGCTGTGCTTGGCGTGGAAGAGATCGACACGGCTGTCCTTCCAGTAGCGGTAAGCGAGCCGCGGCAATCCCAGCAGCACGCACAGCAATGCGGGATAGATCAGCAGTACCGAACGCGGAATTCCATTCAGACGGCTATACAGAAAGAGGGCCAAACCGATGGCCAACGCGCCGACCACGCTGGCGCGCAGGATGTTCCACAAATCCGGCAGGCTGGCGAAACGCCACAGGCCCTTGTACAAACCGGTCCAGTAGAAAATCGCACCCTGCACGGCCAGCACGATCAGCAGCTCCGGCGTGAAGATATCCACCGAAACCGGCTGCGGCAGCAGCGCATAGCGCAAGGTATCGGCCACCGACCAGGCGATCGCCGTCATCAGCAGATCGTGCGCAACCACCGCGGCACGCGGGTGCACCCTGCTGATCAGCTTACGCAGCATGTCGAGCACCCCGTATCGCGTGCAGACAAGCACGCTTGCCGAACCACCACACCATCGCGCTCACCGCGTAGACGGCCGCGCACAAGACGAGTCCGTACGCGGGCCAGCTCACCGCCGCCCAGGCCGCCGGCGCCACGATGATCAGGTTCCAGAGCACGTATGCACCGTCGGTTTTCGCATGACTGCCTCCTGCGCGCGTCATCCACTGGTACAGATGCTCGCGATGAGCAGTGTACCAACGCTTTTGCGCCAGCACGCGTGAGGCCAGCGTCAGCGCGGCGTCGGCAACGAACGCCGAGGCCAGGATGGCGCACGGCCACAGCAGCGCAGGCACTCGCTGCACCAGCAATCCGGCGACCGCCGCGATCAGCAATCCCAGCATCCCGCTGCCCACGTCGCCCATGAAGATCCGCGCCGGCGGCAGGTTGAACAGCAGGAAGCCGAGGCAGGCCGCGGCGGACGCCAGGCAGGCGGCGGTCAATGCCGTTGCGCCGAGACCATGCGCCAGCAGGGCGTAGCCGCTCAACACGAACAGCGCCTGCAGCGCAAGGATCGCATCGATGCCGTCCATGAAATTGTGCGCGTTGATGCTGCCGGTG
>DATFCO010000213.1:0-8399 GCA_035253005.1 Rhodanobacteraceae bacterium | reverse complement strand
CCTGCTGCCGCTGCTGATCGAAGCGGCGCGCAAGACGCACGCGCCCAACGCGGCACTGATCAATCTCGGCAAGCTGGTGCAGGCGATCGCGCGGCGTTCGGCTTATCTCGCGCTTCTGGAAGAACATCCGGCCGCGCGTGCGCGTCTGGCCCGGCTGTGCGCCGAAGATGCCTGGCTGGCCGCACGCGTAATCGCGCAACCCTTGTTGCTGGACGACGTGCTCGATCCGCGGCTCGAGCACTTGCCGGACGATGAGGATCTGATCGCGCGCGAATTGCTCGATGCGGTTCGCGAAGAGAAGGATCCGGAAGACGCGCTCGCTGCCGTGGCCGAGTGGCGCGACAGCTTCGTATTGCGCGCGGGATTGGCCTTGCGCGATGGCCACGCCGACGCCGTGACCACGTCGCGACGATTGGCCGATGCGGCCGGCGCGGTCACGGCTGCGGTGCTGGAACTGGCTACGCGCGAACTGATCGCGCAGCACGGCCGGTTGCCGGGAGATTCTTCCGGATTCGCGGTGATCGGCTACGGCAGCCTCGGCGGCTGCGAACTGGGTTTCGCGTCCGATCTGGATCTGGTGTTCGTCTACGACACCGCGCGTGCCGCGATGACCAGCGTCGGTGCGCGTCCGCTGGAAGGCACGCGCTGGTACGCGCGGCTGGCGCAGCGCGTGGTGCACTGGCTGTCCACGCCCACGCGAGGCGGCCGCCTGTACGAAGTCGACACGCGCCTGCGGCCCGACGGCAGCAAGGGTCTGCTGGTAGCCAGTCTGTCCGCGTATACCGGCTATCAGCACGAACGCGCGTGGTTGTGGGAACACCAGGCACTGGTGCGCGCGCGCGCGGTCGCGGGCGATACCGGATTGCGAGAAATCTTCGCGCACGAACGAGCGGACGTGCTGGCGCGTCCGCGCGACGCAGCGGCCACGGTCGCCGAGATCGAACGCATGCGCGCGCAGTGGCGCACCGAACGCGACCGCTCCAACAAGGAATTTTTCGACCTCAAACAAGGCGTGGGCGGATTGCTGGATATCGAATTTCTGCTGCAAGGCCTGGTGCTGCTGATTGCGGCTCGGCATCCGCGACTCGCAGATCGCACCGACACACCCGGCCTCATCGATTTTTGCGCCGGTGCGGGCGTGTTGGCGCAGCCCGACGCGAGAAACTTGCGGGAGGCGCACGCGCTGCTGCTCGCGCGCTCGCTGGCCTGTACGTTGGACGCGCGTCCGCGCGTGGTGCCACGCGACGAAACATTGGCGTCAACCGCCGCCGAGGTCCTGCGCGTGGCGCGCGCCGGCGGATTCGATTTTTCCGCGTAGCCGTTCCGCTACCTGCGCGGTTTCGCGCAGCGGCGGCGAGGCATTGCGTTCAATCGGCGCATCCAGATCGTGCAGCAAACCGCGTTCGCGCAGCGCGGCGTGGAAGCGCGCGAGCTTGTCGGGCAGCGCCGCGGTGACGAGCGTGTGCACCGGCACACCGACCGCGGCGCTTTCCGAGAGCATGTTGACCGAGTCGGGAGTGACCACGATGCGGTCGGCCCAGCCTAGCAAGCCCGGATATGGATTCGGTCCGTCGTTTTCATCGAGCCAGAACACACCCGGAAAACTCGACAGCGCCTCGCGCATGGCGCGTGCGAATTCGGGCGGCGTGCGCCGTGAAGCCGTCGCCATCACGCTGCCGCCCTCGCGCTGCAGCCGCTGCGTGAGTGCTGCGATCAACGTTCGCGCATAGGCATCGTCGAAAGCGATGCCGCGGCGCGTTCCGCCCAGCAGCAGCGCGGTGCGCGGTCGCGGCAGGTGTTCGAAATCCGCGAAGGCTTCGCGGCCGTTCGCCAACCAGGCGTCATCGACCGGGCTCAGCGAGCCCATCGTTTCGATCACGTTGTCGCCGCGCAAGCCGTCGTGACGCGGCGCGATCACGGCGTCCCAATGACGCGTATGGATGCGCGGATCGAGGATCTGCACGCAGAAGCACCCGCCATCCGACAACTCGCGCAGCAAACGTGTCAGCAGCGCGGCGGAGCGGCCGCAGCCGATCGCAAGCTGCGGCCAGGGCGGCGCGAAGGCTTCGCGATCGCGCGCGCCCAGTGCGAGCCGCCCTCCGGGCAGCTCGCGCGGCGCAAACCACGACCAAGGCTCGCGCAGCGGCAACGCCAGCACGCGCGCCGGCACGTCCAGCGCTTGCGCCAGAGCCAGCGCCTGCCGCTCGTTGCCTGCCGCGCCGTCGGTGATCACCCAGGCTTCGCGCATGTCGATTTTCGCGTGTCGACTTCGTCTACATATCGAAGGCGCGCGTTATCGCATGTTTCGGCGATCTCTGCGCGGCGCAGTTAATCTAGAGGAGAGTCTCATGAAATCCGCAATCCTGTTTGCCGCCCTGCTCGGCGGCGCGGCTTCCGCCGCTGCGGCGCCGGTGCATTACACGCTCGACCCTCCGCACACGCAGGTGATTTTCTCTTGGGATCACCTGGGCTTTTCGCATCCCAGCGGGGAGTTCGGGCAGGTACAGGGCACGCTGGTGTACGACGCCGATGCGACCTCGAAGTCGTCGGTGCGGGTCAGCATTCCGGTGAAGAGCCTCGACACGCACGTGCCGGCGCTGGACAAGGAATTGCTGGGTCCGAAGTTCCTGGACGCGGAGAAATTTCCGACGATCACCTTCATCAGCACCCAGGTGCGCCCGGCGGGCAGCAACCAGTTCGTGGTGGAAGGCGATCTGACCGTGCACGGCGTGACACATCCGGTGACGCTCAACGTCACCCTCAACAAGGCCGGCAGCTATCCGATGATCGATGCGCCTGCACTGGGATTCGGCGCGACCGCGAAATTCAACCGCAGCGAGTTCGGCGTGCGCGAGGGCATACCGATGGTGGGCGATGCGCTGCAGGTGACGATCAGCGCCGAAGCCATCGAGGCGCACGCATGGCAGACCAAGGTATTGCCGCTGGAGCAATCTGCGGGCGCGCAGTGAGCGCATCGCGCGGCTAGAATACGGACTCACCGACTCCAGTGAACACCATGAGCAGCCAATCCGCCGACCACGCGCCTCTGCAGGCCAATGCGCAACGCCGCTACGATGTGACCCGCGCGCAATTGCCCTTGTCGTGTCCGCTGCCGGAGATGGCGCTGTGGAATTCGCACCCGCGTGTGTATCTGCCCATCGAGGACGACGGCGGCGAATCGCAGTGTCCCTATTGCGGCGCCATTTTCGTCTTGAAATAGACGCGTCGTTCTTCACGGAATTTTTGCAAGTAGCTCGGCTGTCGCGCCGCGGCGCTTGAATGTGCGATGGATCGCGGTTCGAGGCTTGTTTCTTGCTTGTCGTTTTGCATGTATTCCGCGCAAGTCATCCTCGCGTCTCCATCCATGGCCGATTCTCCGTCGCCGCAAACCCGTCCGCTGACCGTGGTGCAACTGGTGCCGGCGATGGAGAGCGGCGGGGCCGAACGCTCCACGCTGGAAGTCGCGCGCGCGCTGGTCGCGTCGGGACACCGTTCGGTGGTGATTTCCGCCGGCGGACGCCTGATCGGACAACTGCACAGCGAGGGCAGCGAACACGTACCGCTGGACCTTTCGCGAAAATCGCTGCGCGCGCTGGGTCACGTGCGCCCGCTGCGTCGGTTGCTGGAGGAAATCCGTCCCGACATCGTGCACGCGCGCTCACGCCTGCCGGCCTGGGTCGGCTGGCTGGCCTTGCGCGGCATGCGCGAAAAACCGCATTTCGTCACCACCATCCACGGTTTGAACACACCGGGCAGCTACAGCCGCATCATGACCCGCGGCGAGCGCGTGATCGTCGTTTCGCAGACGGTGCGGGATTTCGTATTGAGCCACTACCGCATCGATCCCGCGCGCCTGACCGTCATCCCGCGCGGCATCGATCCGGACGAATTTCCTTACGGCTATCGCCCCGACGACGCCTGGCGGCAGCGCTTCTTCGCCGAGTTTCCGCAACTGTCCGGCGCGCCGCTGCTGACGTTGCCCGGCCGCGGCACGCGTCTGAAGGGCCACGCGGATGCGATCGCCCTCGTCGCCGGCTTGCGCACGCGCGGGATCGACACGCGTCTATTGCTGCTGGGCGCGATCGAAGCGGGCCGCGAAGCCTATCTCGCCGAATTGCAGGCGCTGGCACGCGAGCGCGGCGTGTCCGACGCGGTGGTGTTCACGCCGCCGCGCTCGGACGTGCGCGACATCTTCTCCGAATCGGCGCTGATCCTGCAGCTCTCCAACAAGCCCGAGAGCTTCGGCCGCACGGTGGTGGAGGCGCTGGCGCTATGCCGCCCCGTCGCGGGCTACGCGCACGGCGGCGTGGGCGAACTGCTCGCGGAACTGTACCCCGCCGGGCGTGTGCCGCCGTGCGATGTGGAAAAGCTGACCGAGCGCGCCGCCGAGCTGCTGCGCGCCGCGCCGCCGATCGCGCCTTTGCAAAGTTACCGCCTCAGCGACATGCAGGAAGCCACGCTGAAGTTGTACGGAGAAGTGGCGGCAGCACAAGCGTGAGTAGTGAATAGTGAGTAGTGAGTAGTGAGTAGTGAGTAGTCAGTCAAAACCGGCTTCTTACAACTCACCACTCACAACTCACAACTCACTACTCACATACAATCCGCGCCTGCCCCTGCGCAGGCAGATTGATGTCCCCTGCTGCACGAATCGCTGCATCGTTCGCCCCTTTGCTGCCGATTGCCGCGGTGATCCTGCTGTTGCCGTTCGGACGTTCCAGCGAAATCGCGCTGCTGGCGTGCCTGATCGGTGCGTTGATCCTGTTCGCGGGGACACCCGCGCTGCCGAAAGACAATGCGGCATCCAAACTGTTGCTGGGACTGTGGCTGTGTTACTTCGCCGCCGCCTTGATCTCGGCCTTCGACGCCGTGCCGGCGGGCAAGAGCTGGAGCACGGTTGCCGCGTTGATCCGCTTCGCGCCATTCGGTTGCTACGTTTGCTGGATCGTGCGCGACGAATCGCGGTTGCGCACGCTTTATTTCTTCACCGGAGTTCTGGTCGCGCTGTGGGCGCTGGACGCCTGGGTGCAGATCCTCACCGGCTACAGCTTGGGCGGCCCGGCCGAGGCGCTGCGCATTTCCGGCATCTTCGGCGCGGACGATCTGAAACTGGGCCCGGTGCTGGCGGTGCTGTCGCCCTTCGTGTTGTGGAGCGCGCGTGCGCGTTTGGGCCGCATCGTGGCGGTTGTCGTGCTGCTGTTCCTGCTCGGCCCGATCCTGCTGGCCGGCGAACGTTCCGCATGGTTGATGTATGCGCTGGTCGCGCTGGTGTTCCTCTGGCGCGAGGCGCGCACGCCGACGCGTTTTGCGCTGTGGGCGGCGTGTGCTTGCGCGATTGCCGTGCTGGCCATCGGCATCGCCTGGAAAACCTCTCCGCGATTCGATCAGCGCATGCAGCGCACGCTTGAGGCGTTCGGCGGTGCCTCACAAGGACTGGATCTCGCGCTGAGCGGGCGCGTGGACATCTGGCGAACGGCGTTGCGGATGTATGCGGCACATCCCGTCAATGGCGTGGGCGTACGCGATTTCCGCTACGTATATCCGCAATTCGCGCGGCCGGGCGATCACTTCCTCAGTGACGAGGCCTGCGGCGTGGGACAGGGCGCCTGCCATCCGCACCAGATCGTGCTGGAGGTGCTGGACGACACCGGCACGATCGGATTGGTCCTGTGGCTGATCGGTGTGGCGCTGGCGTTGCGTGCATGGTGGCGCGCGGACACCGCGGCGCGCGCGCGTGCGGGGCCCGTGGGTCTCGCGCTGTTCGTGATGGTGTTCCCGCTCAACACGCACCTGGCGTTTTATTCGGCGTGGTGGGGATTGCTGTTCTGGTGGCTGCTGGCGTTGTGGATCGCGGCGCTGCACGCGAGTGGAGACCGGCCAGGCGCGAAGATCGGAAAGGCGGAGCTGCAGCATGGCGCGTGAAAAGTTCTCGCTGGTGATCATCACGCGCGACAACGCCGGCACGCTGGAGCGCTGCCTCGCCGCGGCGGGTTTCGCCGACGAGATCGTGGTGCTGGATTCGGGTTCCACCGATGCCACGGTCGAAATCGCGAAGCGCCACGGCGCGCGCGTCGCCTTCCATCCGTTCGACGACTACGGTCCGCAGAAGCAACGCGCGATCGACATGGCCACGCACGACTGGATCCTCAATCTGGACGCGGACGAAGTGCTTTCGCCCGGTACGCGGGAAGTGATCGAACGCGCATTGGAGAACCCGCAGGTTGCAGGATTCCGCCTGCCGCGCCGCGAGCGGATGTTCTGGACGGTGCAGCACCGGCATTCCTGGCGCAACGGGCATCTGCGGCTGTTCGACCGGCGGCGCGGGCACATGAACGACGTGCCGGTGCACGCCGCGGTAGAAACAGACGGGCCGGTGCAAACGTTGCGCGCGGCCGACTTCGTCAACGACGGCGACGGCGACATCGCCGCGCGCGTGGAGAAGATCAACCGCTATTCGTCGGGCATGGTCGCGCACAAGATCGCGAAGCGGCAGCGCTTCAGCGGCGCGATGATGTTGCTGTATCCGCCGGTGTTCTTCCTGCGCCAGTATTTTTTCAAGCGCTATTTTCTCTCCGGCTGGGCCGGCTTCATCGCCAGCGTGATCGGAGCGTTCTACGTATTCCTGAAATACGCCAAGCTGCACGAAGCGCGGAAAAACGGGAGACGGGAGACGGGAGACGGGAGTTGAAGCGTCGGGAGTGCGATGCTTTTCGTCTCCGCCTTCTCGTCTCCCGGATCAATACACCGGCGACACTCCCGGCGGTCTCGTCTTGAAACGCTTGTGCGACCACAAGTATTGCTCGGGTGCTTCCAGCACCATGCGCTCGATCAATGCGTTGATACGTGCGGTGTCGGCGACTACGTCCGTTGTCGGAAAGTTCTCAAGCGGCGCTTCCAGCCGCAGCGCGTAACCGCCATCCGCGAGGCGGCGGTGGAAGAACGGCACGACCGCCGCGCCCGAGAGCCGCGCGAGGTGATGCGTGGCGGTGATGGTGGACGCGGGAATGCCGAAAAACGGCGCGAACACCGAATCCTTGCCGCGCATGTCCTGATCGGGCGCGTACCAGACGAAGCCGCCGCGCTTCATGTACTTCACCGTGGCGCGCAATTCGTCCTTGTCGAACATCGCGTCGGCGTAATCCAGGCGCGCGCGTAACACCAGCCATTCGAACACTTGCGAATCCATACGCCGATACATCCCGGCGATGCGCAGTCGGCGCGAAATCAGTCGCGCACACAATTCGAGATGCGAGAAGTGCCCGCCGACCAGCAGCGCACCGCGGCCTTGTTCGCGCAGCGCGTGCAGATGTTCCATGCCCTCGATGTTGACGCGCAGCCGGTCGAGCTTGCGATCGGACGCCAGCCAGCCCAGCGCGAACTCGCCCAGCATCACGCCCATGTCGCGCAGCGCGGCTTCGCGCAGCTTGGCGCGTGCAGCGTCGTCCATCGCGGGAAAACACACAGCCAGATTGCGCGCGACGATGCGCCGTCTCTCGCGCAGCAGCGGCGCCATCAACGTGCCGAAAGCCGCGCCGGCACGAAGGATCAGTCCATAAGGCAGCAACAACAGCGATTTCAGCGCGGCCACGCCCAGCCACGCCGGCCAGTTCTGTGGCATTAGCAGCGATGCGTGGAAAGCGGGTCGTCGCATGAGCGCGCGATCATAGCAACGTGAGAGCGTTGGTCAGCCCTAGCTATACTCGCGCGGCCTCGCCGAGACGCGCATGCTGCGATTCCTCTACACCATCGCGATCTATCTGGCCACGCCCGTCATCGTGTGGAGATTGTTCGCGCGCGGTGTTCGTTATCGCGGATATTTTTCGCGCTGGCGCGAGCGCTTCGGCCACTTTCCCGATCCCGGACTGCGCGACAGCATCTGGGTGCACGCGGTTTCCGTGGGCGAGGTCAACGCCGCGCTGCCGCTGATTCAGGCCTTGCGGCGGCGCTATCCGCGTTCGCCGATGATGGTCACGACGGTGACGCCCACCGGTTCGGAACGCGTGCGTGCGCAATTGGGCGAGGATGTGTTTCACATGTACCTGCCCTACGACCTGCCGCGCGCGGTGCGGCGCTTCTTCGACCGCACGCGGCCGGCGTTGGCGGTGATCATGGAAACCGAGATCTGGCCCAACCTATTCCACATCTGCGGCGAGCGGCGCATTCCGCTGATCATCGCCAATGCGCGGCTGTCGGAACGCTCGTTGCGCGCCTATGCGCCGATCCGGGCGCTGGTGAAGCAGGCACTCGGCAACGTCAGCCATGTCGCCGCGCAATCGCACGCCGACGCGCGTCGCTATCGCATGCTGGGTGCCGATCCCGCGCAGGTCAGCGTGGCCGGCAATTTGAAATTCGACATGCCGATCCCCCAGGGCGTGCGCGAGCGCGGCGAAGCGCTGCGCAGG
>DATFCO010000212.1:0-2376 GCA_035253005.1 Rhodanobacteraceae bacterium | reverse complement strand
TCCGACCGACGGCCGCTACGGCGAGAACCCTAACCGCTTGCAGCATTACTACCAGTATCAAGTAGTGCTGAAGCCCAATCCTGACGACATCGTCGAGCGCTATTTCGGCTCGTTGAAGGAGCTGGGTATCGATCCGCTGGTACACGACCTGCGGCTGGTCGAGGACAACTGGGAATCGCCGACGCTGGGCGCCTGGGGTCTGGGTTGGGAAGTGTGGCTGGACGGCATGGAGATCACCCAGTTCACCTATTTCCAGCAGGCCGGTGGACTGGAATGCAAGCTAGTCACGGGCGAAATCACCTACGGCCTCGAACGTCTCGCGATGTACCTGCAGAACGTGGACAGCGTGTTCGATCTGGTGTGGACGCACGCGCCGCACGGTGTGGTGAAGTACGGCGATGTGTTCCACGAGAACGAAGTCGAGCAAAGCGCGTACAACTTCGAGCACGCCGACGTCGCGGAGTTGTTCCATCGCTTCGATGCCTGCGAGGCGGAAGCGAAAAAACTGGTGGAACTGGGTTTGCCGCTGCCCGCCTACGAACAAGTCTGCAAGGCATCGCATGCGTTCAACCTGCTGGATGCGCGCCGCGCGATCAGCGTGACCGAGCGCCAGCGCTACATCCTGCGCGTGCGCGCGCTGGCGCGGGCGGTGGCGGAAGCGTATGTGACCAAAACTTCTCCAGCGACAAAAGAAGCCGAGGTCGCGCATGGCTGACGCGTTGCGGCCATTGCTGATTGAATTGGGTTGCGAAGAGTTGCCGATTCACGCGGTGGACGAACTCGCGCAGGCTTTCGCGCACGGCGTGTGCGAAGGCTTGCGCAAGCGCGGTATCGCGGCGAATGTCGAACATGCACGGGCGTTCTGCACGCCGCGCAGGTTAGCGGTGTACGTGCCGGGTGTCGCGTCGACGCAACCGGACCAACAAACCGAAACGTTCGGTCCTTACGTCAATATAGCGCTGGATGCGAAAGGTGAACCGACCCGCGCGTTGCTCGGCTTCGCGCAAAAAGCCGGCGTGGAGTGGACACAACTGCAACGCGCGAGCGACGCCAGGGGCGAACGTTTCGTGCATCGCGCGGTGCAGCCGGGTCAAGCGACGGCGGTTCTGCTACCGCAAATCGTTTCAGAAGTATTGGGCGCGCTTCCGGTCGCCAAGCCGATGCGCTGGGGCGATCACGAATATTCCTTCGTGCGACCGGTGCACTGGCTGGTAATGCTGCACGGCGACCGCGTGATTGAGGGCGAGGTGCTGGGCCTCAAAAGCGGCCGGCAATCGCGCGGGCATCGCTTCATGCATCCCAAGCCGGTGCATCTGGCCGATGCGGATTCGTATCTCGACTCTTTGCGCGCGGCGAAAGTCATCGCTGATCCGGCTGAACGTCGCGCGCGCGTCCGCGCGCAAGTGCAAGGTGCGGCAGGTGCGGATGACGCACCACGGCTTACGGAAACGCTTTGCGACGAAATCGCCAAGCTCACCGAATGGCCGGTGGCGGTCGCCTGCACGTTCGATCGCGATTTTCTGGCCGTGCCGCACGAAGCGCTGGTGATGACGATGGAGTCGAACCAGAAGTTCGTTCCCGTTTTCGATGCGCAAGGTGAACTCACCGAGCGCTTCATCGGCATCGCCAACATCGAATCGAAGGACCCGGCGCAGATCCGCCACGGCTACGAGCGCGTGATCCGCCCGCGTTTCGCCGATGCAAAGTTTTTCTTCGACAAGGATCTGAAAACACCACTGTCTTCGCATCAGCAGGCGCTGCGCGAAGTCACCTGGCAGAAAGCGCTGGGCAGCTTGTGGGATAAGACCGTGCGCGTGGCGGAGCTTGCGCGCGCCATCGCCAATCGCCTGCGTGAATCAGGCATGGAAGTCGATGCCGCGCTCGCCACGCACGCGGCGGCATTGAGCCGCTGCGATCTCATGACGCGCATGGTCGGCGAGTTTCCCGAACTGCAGGGCGTGATGGGCCGGCATTACGCCGCTCAAGGCGAGCGGCCCGAAGTCGCCGATGCGCTGGACCAGTTCTACCGTCCGCGCAATGCGGAAGACGGCATCGCGCAAGGTGCGCTGGCGCAGGTGCTTTCGATTGCCGATAAACTCGACACGCTGGCCGGCATTTTCGCGATCGGCTTGAAACCGACCGGCAACAAGGATCCGTTTGCGTTGCGGCGCGCGGCATTGGGCTTGGCGCGCACGCTCATCGAGGGCGGGATCGATCTCGACTTGCGTGTGTGCCTGCGCGAGGCGCTGGAGCAAATACCGGAAAGCGCGTTCGCGGCCAAGTCGAAAACAGAATCGCGCATTGACGTGCACGCGCGCCGCATCGAACTCGCCGACGAACTGTACGCCTTCATCCTCGACCGCTTGCGCGGTTACT
>DATFCO010000211.1:0-3022 GCA_035253005.1 Rhodanobacteraceae bacterium | reverse complement strand
GTGAACTGCTGCACGATCTTGTTCTTGCGGCCGATGAAGGTCGCGAGATCCACTTTGGCATTCTCGACGCTGATGCCGTGCACCGGCAGGTTGTGCGTGAGATTCCAGAATTGCTTGGATGAATCCAGCAGCGCCTTCGAGGGAATGCAGCCGACGTTCAAACACGTGCCGCCCAGCGCCTGCTTGCCGTCGCGGCCGATCCAGCGATCGATGCAGGCGACCTTCAGGCCGAGCTGCGCGGCGCGGATCGCCGCGTGATACCCGGCGGGACCGCCGCCGATGACGATGAGGTCGAATTGTTGTGCGTCGGCCATTGTGGTCTCGCTAGTTGACAGGACATTGAAGCGATGGGCTGAAACGTGAGACGTAAGACGTGAGACGAGAAAGCAAGCCTGCGTGGAGTTTCCGTCTCACGTCTGAGCGAGCGCAGCGAGCGAACGTCTCACGTCTCACAAACCGAGCAACATCCGCTGCGGGTTTTCCAACTGGTTCTTGATGTCCACCAGGAACAGCACTGCGTCCTTGCCGTCGATGGTGCGGTGGTCGTAGCTGATCGCGATGTACATCATCGGCGCGGCGATCACCTGGCCGTTCTCCACCACTGCGCGTTCCTTGATGGTGTGCATGCCGAGAATCGCGCTCTGCGGCGGGTTGACGATCGGCGTGGAGAACAGCGAACCGAAGGTGCCGCCGTTGGTGATGGTGAAGGTGCCGCCTTGCAGTTCTTCCAGCGTCAGGCCGCCTTCGCGCGCGCGGCGGGCGAAATCGCCGATGGCTTTTTCGATTTCGGCAAAGCCCATGCTTTGCGCATCGCGCAGCACGGGCGTCACCAGCCCCTTGTCGGTGGACACGGCGACGGAAATGTCCTGGTAACCGTGGTAGATGATGTCGTTGCCGTCCACCGAGGCATTGACGATCGGATGGCGCTTCAGCGCTTCGCACACCGCCCGCACGAAGAAGCTCATGAAGCCGAGCTTGACGCCGTGGGTCTTCTCGAACTGCTCGCCGAACTGCTTGCGCATCGCGACGACCTTCGAGAGGTTGACCTCGTTGAACGAAGTCAACATCGCGATCGAGTTCTTGGATTGCATCAGCCGCTCGGCGATGCGCGCTCGCATGCGCGTCATCGGCACGCGTTCTTCGGCGCGTTGGCCGGCGGGACTCGGGACTCGGGATTCGGAACTCGGACGCGCTGCCGGTTGCGGCGCGCGAGCGTAATTCACCAAATCCTCTTTCGTGACTTGGCCACCGCGGCCCGTGCCTTCGACCTTCGATGTGTCGATCTTTTCCTCGCTCGCCATGCGACGCGCCGCGGGCGAGAGGTTTTCTTCCGATACGGCCGGAACACGCGATTCCGCTTTCGACGCGGCGGGCGCCGGTTGCGGTGCGGGCGCCGGTTTGGCTTCTTGCTTCTTCGCAGCAGGTTCGGCTTTCGACGCTTCGGCCGGCGCGGCTTTGGCAGCGCCTTCCTCGATAACCGCGATCACATCCTGGCTGCCGACCGTGTCGCCCTGTTTGGCGCGGATTTCCTTCAACACGCCATCGGCGGGCGCGGGCACTTCCAGCACCACCTTGTCGGTTTCCAGATCGACCAGGTTCTCGTCGCGCTTGATCGCATCGCCCGGATTCTTGTGCCAGCTCGCGATGGTCGCGTCGGAAACCGACTCGGGCAGCACGGGAACCTTCACTTCGATCGACATGACGTGTCCTTGCAGGTTTTCAGCAGGGCGAGCACTGCCCGCCGGGTTCACACGCGGCGGACAAAGTCCGCCCTACGGATTCATTCTCGGGGCGAATGGTGTTCGTTTTGCGGATTACTCCAACGAATGATCATCGCCCACTTTCCCCGTCAGCGCCTGCGCGACCAGCGCGTTCTGCTCGGCGACGTGGGTGTTGTAGTGTCCCGCGGCCGGCGCCGGCGAACGCGCGCGGCCTGCGTAATACAGACCGTGCTCGGCGCCGATGCTGGCCTGCAAATGATGGCGAATCTGGAACCACGCGCCCTGATTCATCGGCTCTTCCTGGCACCAGATCACTTCGCGTGCATGCGGATACAGCGCGAGCTGTTCGCTCACTTCCTGACGCGGGAAGGGATACAACTGCTCGACGCGGATCAGCGCGACGTCTTCGATCTTCTGTTTTTCCGCGGCTTCGTAAAGGTCGTAATAGACCTTGCCCGAACACAGCACCAAGCGTTTGACCTTGCTCGCATCCGCAACGCGCGAATCCGGGATCACCAACTGGAACGTGCCGTTGGCCAGATCGTCCAGCGAGGAGATCGCCAGCTTGTGGCGCAGCAGCGACTTCGGCGTCATCACCACCAAGGGCTTCCGCACATCGCGCAGCATCTGTCGGCGCAACATGTGGAACATCTGCGCGGGCGTGGTCGGTACGCACACCTGCATGTTGTCCAGCGCGCACAGTTGCAGGAAACGTTCGAGACGCGCGGAAGAATGTTCCGGGCCTTGTCCTTCGTAACCGTGCGGCAGCAGCAGCGCCAGCCCGCACAGGCGATCCCACTTGGCTTCGCCCGATGAAATGAACTGGTCGATGACGACCTGCGCGCCGTTGGCGAAATCGCCGAACTGCGCTTCCCACAACACCAGCGTATCGGGGTCGGCGGTGGCGAAACCGTATTCGAAAGCCATCACCGCTTCTTCGGACAGCAGCGAGTCGATCACCTCGACGGCGACGCCGTCGCGCACGTGTTGCAGCGGCGTGTAGACGTCGCCGGTTTTCTGGTCGTGCAGTTCGGCGTGGCGATGGAAAAAGGTGCCGCGGCCGGTGTCCTGCCCGACCAGGCGCAACGCGTGGCCTTCGGCAACCAGCGTGGCATAGGCGAGGTTCTCGGCGTAGCCCCAGTCCAGCGGCAGTTTGCCTTTCGCCATCTTGCGCCGGTCGTCGTAGATCTTGGCGACGCGCGGTTGCAGCACGATGTCCTTCGGCAGATCGAGGATTTCCGCCGCGAGTTCATCCAGCGTCTTGCGTGGCAGACCGGTTTTCACCTGTTGTGCGAGGCTGC
>DATFCO010000210.1:0-19888 GCA_035253005.1 Rhodanobacteraceae bacterium | reverse complement strand
AGCGAACCCGCGACCACCACGCTGCCGGCCGGCACGCGGCCGTACGAAATCGCCCCGCTCGCACGATCGTAAATGCGTGTGGATTGCCCGAGGAACACGCCCATGCCGATCACGCTGCCGTGCTCGACGATCACACCCTCGACGACTTCCGAGCGCGCACCGATGAAGCAGTCGTCTTCGATAATGGTCGGGTTGGCTTGAAGAGGTTCCAGCACACCGCCGATGCCGACGCCGCCGGAAAGGTGCACGCGCGCACCGATCTGCGCACAGGAACCGACCGTGGCCCAAGTGTCCACCATCGTGCCTTCGCCAACGTGCGCACCGATATTGACGTAGCTCGGCATCAGCACGGCGTTACGTGCGAGGTATGCACCGCGCCGCACCAGCGCGCCCGGAACGATACGCGCGCCCGTGCCGAGCAGTTCGGCTTCGCCGGCGCCCGCGAAGCGCAACGGCACTTTGTCGAACGCCGCCATCGGCCCGCCATCCATTTCGCGATTGGCGCTGACCCGGAAATACAGCAGTACCGCCTTCTTGAGCCATTGATGCACGCGCCAGCCGCCTTGCCCGTCCGGCTCGGCCACGCGCAGCGCGCCCGCTTCCAGTCCATCCAGCACGCGTTCCAGTTGCCCGCGCAAATGCATCGTTTCTTCCGCATCCAGCGCGGTACGGCGTTCCCAGGCGCCGTCGATGATCGATTCAAGTTCTTGCATGATGCCCCCTCTGCTCCACGGATTCCGCGCCCAGGCGCCGCAGCAGCGCCGCCCGCAGGTTTGCCTGCATCTCGCCACTCAGCGGCCGGTCGCGGCGGTCGGTGAGTTCGAAGAAATCCTCGACGCGCTCGCCGAAGGTCGCGATGCGCGCATCATGCACGCGCACGCCGGTTTCGAGAAAGCCCTGTGCCACTCTTGCCAGCAGGCCCGGCTGGTCGCTGCACACCAGCGCGAGCCGAGTGCGCGCGACTTCCCTCGCTTCGGCGAAATCGATCTGCGGCGGGCGTTGGAAATGCTTCAGCCGTCGCGTAAGTCCACGCTGCGCGAGGCGCGCCGGTTGCGCATCCGGCGATAGCGCGCGCAGCAGGCTGGCACGCAGCTCGCGCGTGCGCGCAGGGCTCAGCGGCGCCACGTCGTCGACATCGAGCACGGTGAACGTGTCCAGCGCGCGGCCGCTGCGCGTGCCCAGTACACGCGCTTCCATCACGCTGCAATGCGCCCGGTCCAGCGCCGCGACCACCGCCGCGAACACACCGTCGCGATCCGGCGCGCACACGAACACTTCGGTGCCACCGCGCGAATGCGGATGCACGGCCACGGCCACTCCCTGATCCGGCGCGTCCAGCAGCACGCCGGCCTGCCACGCCAGTTGCTCGTCCCGCTGCCGTAGAAACGCATCGTCGGGAAAGTCGCTCAGCACATGTCGCACAGCTTCAGCTACGCGCCCCTGCGCGCGCAGCAGCTCCTCGACCCGCGCGCGCGAAGTCCGCGCGCGCGCGGCAGCTTCGGCCGGCCGTGCCAGGCCGCCGCGCAGCATGTAACGCGCGGCGACATACAGATCAGCGAGCAGACGATCCTTCCACGCGTTCCACAGCTTCGGGCTGGTGCCGGCGATGTCGGCGACGGTCAGGAGATAAAGATTGTCCAGCCGCTGCCAGTCGCCCACCTGCACGGCGAAGGCGTGCACCACTTCCTCGTCGCTGATGTCCTGACGCTGCGCGGTCGTGCTCATCAGCAGATGCCAGCGCACCAGCCAGGCCACCAGCGCGATGTCGTCCTCGCGCAGGCCGAGTTTGCCGCAGAATGCGCGCGCTTCGGCTTCGCCCAGCTCGGAATGGTCGCCGCCGCGCCCCTTGGCGATGTCGTGGAACAGCGCGGCAAGCAGCAGCAGCTCGGGTTTCTCCAGCCGCGTGAACGCTTCGGCAGCCAAAGGAAATTCCGCGCGCGCATTGAATTCCGCGAAGCGCGCGATGTTGCGCAACACACGCAACGTGTGTTCATCCACCGTGTAGATATGGAACAGGTCGTACTGCATGCGGCCGACCACGCGCGCGAAGGCGGGCAGGATCGCAGCGAGCACACCGTGGCGATTCATCGCCTCCAGCGCATGCACCGCGGACGCACCCCGCCGCAACAGCTCCAGGAAAGCGGACAATGCGCGTGGATCCTCCGCGAGCCCTGCTCCGTGCTGCGCCAAGGCCTGCTGCAAAGCGCGCGTTGTTGCCGCGGTGAACCCGGCCAGCTCCGGATGATCGAGCAGGCAGGCGAACGCACCGACGATCAAGTCCGGTTGGCGCGCGAACAGATCTTCTTCCAGCAGATCGAGCCGCGAACCGCGCGCGGCAAAGCGAACGTCGAGAACACGCGGCGGCGGAAGCGGATGCAGATGCTCGTCGAAACGTTCGAACAGTTGCGACAGCACGCGTTCCACCGTTCCTGCCGCGCGAAAGAACGTCTGCATGAACTGCTCGACCGCCAGATTGCGGCCATCGTCGGCGTAACCCAGCCACGTCGCCAGCGCGCGTTGCCAGTCGAACAATAGTCGCTCCTCGGCGCGTCCGCTTTCCAGATGCAACGCGTAACGGCAACGCTGCAGCACGCGTTCGGCGCCGGCCAGCGCATCGCGTTCGGCCGGTTCCAGAAATCGTTTCGAGACGAGTTCGTCCAGATCGCGCGCGCCTCCGACGCGACGGCCGAGCCAACGGATCAGATCCAGACCGCGCAAACCACCCGGACCATCCTTGAGGTTCGGCTCCAGATTGTGCGTGGTGTCGTCGTGCCGGGCATGGCGCGCGTCGCGATCGGCGCGCTTGGCGGCGAGATACGCGTCCGGCGGCCACAACGCGTTGTCATCCACGATCGCCTGCAATCCGCTTTCGAAACGCGAAGCACCGGCCAAACGCCGCGCATCCAGCAGGCTGGTGAACACGCTGACATCCGCCGCCGCGATTTCGCGACACTGCGACAAGGTGCGGACCGCGTGACCCGGCTTGAGGCCGATGTCCCACAGGCAGCCCAACAACGCTTCCAGCGGCCGCGCGTTTCCGGTGGAAGGTTCGTCCTCGACAAGCACCAGAAGATCGACATCGGAATGTGGAAACAAAGCGCCGCGACCGAATCCGCCGATCGCGAACAGTGCAGCATCATCGGTGTGGCCCAAGTAAGCGGTCCAGCAATGGATCAGTACGCGCTCTACCGCTTGCGCGCGCAACCTCGCCAACTCGATCGCTTCGGCACCGTTGTGAAAAGCGTTCGAGAGCGCGCGCGTCTGATCGGCCAGCAATTGCTTCAGGGCGATACGCGCTTCGGGTGAAACACCCGCACGCGGCAGCGCTGCGGGAAGGCGCGGAAGCGCTGGTGCTGCTCGGGATATCAAGGCAGCCGCTGACATTGCGGATGCAACCTGAGGATTGGGGATGGGTGGCATGGGCGCCAAAATCGTAACCCTTCTCCAGATTGCGAGTGGACGATCAAACCTCAACGCCTGATCAAAGCACCCCCGCTACCCGCCCAATCTCCGCTTCATGCGGCATCCGGCCACGGCGTCAGGATTTCGAATCCATCGTCGGTGACCGCCACCGTGTGTTCCCATTGCGCAGAGAGGGAATGATCTTTCGTCACCACCGTCCAGCCATCCGGCAATACCTTCGCATTCGGTTTGCCGGCGTTGATCATCGGCTCGACTGTGAAGACCATGCCCTTCTCGATCTTCATGCCGGTGCCGGGCTTGCCGTAGTGCAGCACCTGCGGATCTTCGTGATAGACGCGGCCGATACCGTGACCGCAATAATCTTTGACGATCGAATAGCCCGCTTTCTCCGCGTGTTGCTGGATCGCATGTCCGATGTCGCCCAGCGTCGCGCCCGGACGCACCTGCTCGATGCCCAGCATCATCGCCTCGTGCGTGGTGTCCACCAGGCGCTTCGCCAGTACCGATGGCTTGCCGACGAAATACATGCGTGACGTATCGCCGTGCCAACCATCCTTGATCACGGTGACGTCGATGTTGACGATGTCGCCGTCCTTCAGCACCTTGCTCTCCGAAGGAATGCCGTGGCAGATCACGTGGTTGACCGAAGTGCACAGCGTTTTGGGAAATCCGCGGTATCCCACGTTGGCCGGAATGGCCTTCTGCACATTGACGATGTGATCGTGCGCGATGCGGTCGAGCTCTTCCGTGGTGACGCCCGGTTTGACGTGTTCGGTCAACAGCGCGAGCACCTGGGCCGCAAGGCGGCCCGCTTCGCGCATCTTCTCGATGTCCTGCGGGGATTTGAAGGTGACGGGCATGGTTTCCGAATTAAGCTGCGCCGCGAAGCGGCGACAGCTTGAATGAGGCAAGAGCGAATTATCATGCATTGACGCCGCGATTGCGATGTGGCGGCAGCCGGGTTAGAATTCAAAGGCTTTGCGGGAGTCAACCGCCTACGCCGGGCGTCACCGGCGAATACACACGCAGATCGTGAACCGGCACCGGGGTCCCTCTCGAGGGTCGTTGCCGCGGGATCTGCGGAAGCCCAACCCCGGAACTCGACGCAGCACGACGCGCGGCGTTGCGGTTCCACATCAGGAGTCACAAACAATGCCTTCCGTCACCATGCGGCAAATGCTGGAAGCCGGCGTGCACTTCGGCCACCAGACCCGTTACTGGAACCCGCGCATGGCGCCTTTCATCTTCGGCGCTCGCGGCAAGATCCACATCATCAATCTGGAGAGGACGCTGCCGCTCTTCTCCGATGCCATGAATTATCTCTCGGGCCTCGCGCAGAAGCGCGGCACGGTGCTGTTCGTCGGTACCAAGCGCAGCGCGCGCGAAGCCATCGGCGAGGAAGCCACGCGCTGCGGCATGCCGTATGTCAATGCGCGCTGGCTGGGCGGCATGCTGACCAACTTCCGCACGGTCAAGCAATCGGTCGGCCGTCTGAAAGAGCTCGAAGCGATGGAAACCGACGGCAGCTTCGACAAACTGGTCAAGCATGAAGTGCTCAGCCTGCGCCGCGAACGCGAGAAGCTGGAGAAATCGCTGGGCGGCATCAAGGACATGAACCGCCTGCCCGACGCGCTGTTCGTGATCGACATCGGCCACGAGGACATCGCGGTCAAGGAAGCCAAGAAACTGGGCATTCCGGTGGTCGCGGTGGTCGATACCAATTACGACCCGGCGCTGGTGGACTATGCCATTCCGGGCAACGACGACGCGATCCGTGCGGTGCAGTTGTATGCGCGCGCGGCCGCCGATGCGATCCTGGAAGGCAAGGCCGCCGCACCCGCCGCCGCGCGCGGCGACGCCAACGAGTTCGTCGAACTGGATGCCGAAGGCAATCCGGTCGCGCGCGTGGATCGCGAACGCGACGACCGTCGCGGCAAGGGCACGCCGCGCGGCCGCAATGCCGGACGCAAGCCGGCGCCGCAGCAGCAACGCCGCGATGCCGCGCCGGCGAAACAGGATGACGACGCCGAAGGTCTCCGGCGAGCGGAAGCGGAAGTCGCCGAGAACGAGGCGGTTGACGAAGAAGTCGCGAAGTAATCGGTTTGCGATCGGCGGCGCGGTTGTGCGATCGCGCCGCTGTCCCCACATTGTTTCATCGCGTCATGGTGCTCGCAGGGGTCGTACAGCGATCACGCCGCGACCCATGGTTTGCGACTTCGAGAGGAAATCACGATGGAAATCACCGCCGCGATGGTCAAGGAACTGCGCGAGCGCTCCGGCGCTGGCATGATGGAATGTAAGAAGGCGCTCACCGAGAACGCGGGCAATCTGGACGCCTCGATCGAGTGGCTGCGCAAGCAGGGCCTGGCCAAGGCCGACAAGAAGGCCAGCCGCGTGGCGGCCGAAGGCCGCGTCGCGCTGGCGCAACGCGAAGGCAAGGCCGTGCTGGTCGAGGTCAATTCCGAAACCGATTTCGTGGCCAAGGACGAGAACTTCGCGAAGTTCGCACAGGAAGCCGCGCAAACGGCGTTGAACGAAGGCGTCAACGACATCGAATCGCTGAAGTCGGCGAGATCTTCCTACGGCCCGACGGTCGAAGAAGGCCGCCAGTGGCTGGTGACCAAAGTCGGCGAAAACGTGCAATTGCGCCGCATGGCCGTGATCGAAAGCAAGAACACCATCGGCGCCTATGTGCACGGTGGCCGCATCGGCGTGCTCGTTGAAATGACCGGCGGCGACGCCGAGCTCGCGCGAGGTATCGCCATGCACATCGCGGCGATGAATCCGCCTTACATTTCCCCGGACAACGTGCCGGCCGAATTCGTTGCCAAGGAAAAGGAAAT
The DNA here is from genome assembly GCA_035253005.1 of Rhodanobacteraceae bacterium. Classification (GTDB taxonomy): domain Bacteria; phylum Pseudomonadota; class Gammaproteobacteria; order Xanthomonadales; family Rhodanobacteraceae; genus 66-474. The sequence goes on along the minus strand of DATFCO010000210.1, from coordinate 13,622 downwards.
CGCCCTCGCCCAGATGTCGGAAAAGGACAAGACCAAGCCGGCCGAAATCCAGGAGAAGATGATTTCCGGCAAGCTGCGCAAGACACTCTCCGAGATGTCGCTCACCGGCCAGCCATACGTGATCGACACCAACAGCAGCGTCGGCGAAGTGCTGGACAAGGCCAAGGCGAAAGTCCTGCAGTTCCACCGGCTGGTGGTCGGCGAAGGCATCGAGAAGAAGGAAGACGATTTCGCCGCCGAGGTGATGAAGCAGGCCGGATTGGCCTGAGCATCATCGCGAAGATGCAGCAAAAAGCCGCGGCCAGTCCGCGGCTTTTTTGTTTCGCTGCTCCGCTACAATCGTTTTGTTTGCCCACCGCCGGAGCGAAGCGATGCCGACCAAGCCCAGATACCAGCGCATCCTGCTGAAGCTCTCCGGCGAGGCGCTAATGGGCGATGAGGATTACGGCATCGATCCCAAGGTGATCGACCGGCTGGCCAAAGAAATCCTGGAAGTGCGCGCGCTGGGCGTGCAGGTCGGAGTGGTGATCGGTGGCGGCAATATCTTTCGCGGTGCGGGTTTGGCGGCAGCCGGCATGGACCGCGTCACCGGCGACCACATGGGCATGCTCGCCACGGTGATGAACGCGCTGGCGATGCAAGACGCGGTGGAAAAGCTCGGCGGCTTCGCGCGCGTGATGAGCGCCATCCCGATCCACGACGTCTGCGAGGATTTCATCCGACGGCGCGCGGTGCGACATCTGGAGAAAGGCCGCATCGTGCTGTTCGCGGGCGGCACCGGCAACCCCTTCTTCACCACCGATTCCGCCGCCGCGCTGCGTGCGGTGGAAGTAGGCGCCGATATGCTGCTGAAGGCGACCAAGGTGGACGGCGTGTACAGCGCAGACCCCAAAAAGAAGAAAGACGCGAAACGCTTCGAGCACGTCAGCTACGAAGACGTGATCGCGCGCAACCTGCAGGTGATGGATACCGCCGCGATCGCGTTGTGCCGAGATCATTCCATGCCGCTGCGCATCTACGACATGACGCGCCCGGGCAATCTCATGCGGATCATGAAAGGCGAGCCGGTCGGGACGCTGGTGGATGCGGGCTGACCACCTGATCAACGCTATACTTGCAGGTCGAACTCACAGGCGGGATCGTCCATGCTCAACGACATCAAGAAAGATGCGCAAGCCCGCATGGGCAAAAGCGTCGAGTCGCTGCGCCACGAGCTTTCGCGGCTTCGCACCGGCCGCGCCAGCACGGCGCTGGTGGAAGGCATCAGGGTCAACTATTACGGCTCGGACGTCCCGGTGAACCAAGTAGCCGGCGTGGCCGTGACGGATGCGCGCACGCTTACCATCACACCGTACGAAAAGCAGATGGTCGGACCGATCGAAAAAGCCATCTTGGGCTCCGACATCGGCGTTACGCCCAACACCGCGGGCACCACGATCCGATTGAACCTGCCGCCGCTGACGGAGGAGCGCCGCAAAGAACTGGCCAAGCATGTCGGCCACGAAGGCGAAAACGCGAAAGTCGCGATCCGGAACATCCGCCGGGACGCGATGCAGCACGTCAAGGATCTGCTGAAGGACAAGAAGATCACCGAGGACGAGGAACGCCGCGCCGAGGACGAAGTGCAGAAGCTCACCGACAAGTTCATCAAGGACGTGGACGGCGTGGTGAAGGCGAAGGAAGACGAGCTGATGTCGCTTTGACCGGATCTGACAACCTTCACACCGTGAACGCCAGCAACGACCTCCGCATTCCCCGTCACGTTGCCATCGTGATGGACGGCAACGGCCGTTGGGCGCGCCGACGAGGGCAACCGCGCAGCTTCGGCCACCGCGCCGGACAAAAGGCCGTGCGCGAGGCGGTGGAGTTCTGCCTGCGCCGCAAGATCGAAACGCTGACGCTGTTCGCGTTCTCGTCGGAAAACTGGAAACGGCCGAGCGACGAAGTCGGCGCGCTGATGGAGTTGTTCCTACGCGCGCTGGACAAGGAAGTCGACGAACTGCACAGCAACGAAGTGCGCGTGCGCTTCATCGGCGGCCTGTCGGTGTTCAACGAAGCGCTGCGCACGCGCATGATCTCCGCGATGGAGAAGACGCAGAACAACAGCGCGCTGGATCTCAACGTCTGCGTCAATTACGGCGGACGCTGGGACATCGCGCAGGCCGCGCGCACGGTCGCCGAAGCGGTGCAGCGTGGCGAACTCGATCCTCGATCGATCGACGAAAATACGCTGGCGCCCTTCTTCTGTCTGGCGGATCAGCCGCCGGTCGATCTGCTGATCCGTACCGGCGGCGAACACCGCATCAGCAATTTCCTGCTTTGGCAGATCGCCTATGCGGAACTGTATTTCACCGACATCCTGTGGCCGGACGTGGATCAGGACGAACTGGCGCGCGCGCTGGAGGACTTCGCACGCCGCGAGCGCCGTTTCGGCCGCACCGACGCGCAGATCGCGCGAGCATCCTGAAAGGCAACGACGGATGCTGAAGCAGCGCGTGCTGACCGCCCTCGTGCTCGCGCCGCTGATCGTCGCGTTGGTCTTTCTTACTACCACATTGATCTTCGCCATCCTGATCGGCGCGATTTTTCTCGCCGGTTTGTGGGAATGGACGCGCATGTCGGGCATGCGCAACCGCCCGCTGCGCGCGCTGCTGCTGCTGGCTTATGCGATCGTCATGGTGCTGTTGTGGCGCGTGGTGCGCTCGCCGTGGTGGTGGCTGCCCTCGCTGATCGGCGTAGCGTGGTGGCTGTGCGCGGCGCTGTGGTTGCGCAACATGCGCTTCGCGGCCGTCATCACGCGCGCGCACACCGCGCTGAAATTGCTGGCTGGCTTGCTGGTCGTGATCCCCGCGTGGAGCGCGGTGGTCGCGTTGCACGGCGGCCCGGTGGCGCAAGCGCCGCCGCATTCGGCGTGGTGGGTGATCTTCTTCGCCGGCATCGTGGTTGCCGCCGATAGCGGCGCCTATTTCGCGGGAACGCGCTTCGGCGGACGCAAGCTCGCGCCGTCGATCAGTCCGGGGAAGACCTGGGCCGGCGTCTACGGCGCGCTGACTTGCGCGGCGGTGATCGGCCTGGCCGGCGGCTGGATCGCGCGCGCATTACCGCCGTTGGTGTTCGGCGTCGTTGCGCTGGCTCTGGTCACCGTGGTGTTCTCGATCATCGGCGATCTATTCGAAAGCATGATCAAACGCCACGCGGGCGTGAAGGATTCCGGCGCGCTGTTTCCCGGTCACGGCGGCGTGTTCGACCGCATGGATTCGATTGTGGCGGCGCTGCCGGTGTTCGTGCTCGGCAAGGCGCTGCTAGGTCTATGAAAACCGTCGCGCTCTTCGGCGCCACCGGCTCGATCGGCGGCAGCGCGCTGGATGTGATCGCGCGCCATCCCGATCGTTTCCGCGTGGGTGTATTGAGTGCCAATCGCAACGTGGAAGCGCTGGCGGATTTGTGCGCCCGGCACCAACCTGATGTCGCGATCATCGCCGATCCCGCGTTGCGCGACGCGCTCGCCACCGCGTTGCGATCACGCGGTCTGACAACACAAGCCGCAGCCGGCGAGAATGCGCTCGAGCAAGCCGCGCGCGATTCGCACAACGACATCGTGATCGCCGCCATCGTCGGCGCCGCGGGGTTGCGTTCGACGCTTGCCGCTGCGCGCGCGGGCAAGCGCCTGCTGCTGGCCAACAAGGAATCCGCGGTGATGGCCGGCCCGCTCTTGCGCGCGGCGCTGCGCGACGGCGGCGGCGAACTGATCCCGATCGATTCCGAACACAACGCGCTGTTCCAGTGCCTGCCGCAGCAATATGGCACCGGCGCGATGCACGGCGTGTGCAAATTGTGGCTGACCGCTTCGGGCGGTCCGTTCCGCGGCCGAACGCACGATGATCTGCGGCACGTCACACCCGAGCAGGCTTGCGCGCATCCGAAGTGGCGCATGGGCCGCAAGATCTCCGTGGATTCCGCCACACTGATGAACAAGGGACTGGAAGTGATCGAAGCGCACGTGCTGTTCGACCTGGACGCGGATGCGATCGAGGTGGTGGTGCATCCGCAAAGCGTGGCGCATTCGCTGGTCGAGTACGTCGACGGTTCGTTTCTGGCGCAACTCGGACAGCCGGACATGCGCACCGCGATCGCGCACGCGCTGGCATGGCCCGAGCGCATCGAAGCCGGCGTGTCGCCGCTCGATCCGCGCACGCTGTCGCTGCAATTCGAACCTCCCGATGTGGAAACCTTCCGCTGCCTTGCGCTGGCACGGCAGGCGTTGCGCGCGGGCGGCGATGCGCCGATGCTGCTGAACGCAGCGAACGAGGTCGCGGTGGCGGCTTTTCTCGAAGGCACCCTGCCCTTTCTCGGCATCCCGGATGTGATCGAAGCGATCTTGGCTGAACTGCCGCCGCAAACGGTGGTCGATGTGGAAAGTCTGCTTGAACGGGATTTAACGGCGCGCCGGGCTGCACAACGTATGATTCGAGAGCGCGCCACCGGTTAGAAGTCCCGCTTCGAAAACGTTTCGCACTCCAAGCTCCGATCCCGATTCCTCCCGAACTCGACCCTTACACGGCTCAATGACCCATTTTTCGAACATCGCCGGTTCGCTGTGGTGGATGATCGTCACCCTCGGTCTGCTGGTCACCTTTCACGAGTTCGGGCACTTCATCGTGGCGCGCGCCTGTGGCGTGAAGGTGCTGCGTTTCTCGGTGGGCTTCGGCAGGGCGTTATGGTCGCGCACGGCGAAGAGTGGTACCGAGTACATGATCGCGGCGATTCCGCTGGGCGGTTACGTCAAGATGCTGGACGCGCGCGAAGGCGAAGTGTCCAAGGACGAGCGCGCGCAGGAATTCACCGGCAAACCGGTGTGGCAGCGCATCCTGATCGTGCTGGCCGGGCCGGTATTCAATCTGATCTTCGCCGTGGCGGCGCTGTGGCTGATGTTCATGGTCGGAAGACCGGACACGCTGCCGATCGTGGCGGCCCCTGCGCCGCAAACGCTCGCGGCTTCGGCGGGTTTCCGCGCAGGCGATCTGATCCAGAGCATCAACGGCCAGAACGTGGCGACCTGGGGCGATGCGCTCGACACCTTGGGAAGCAGCAGCTTGAATCACCAGCCGGTGAGCGTCCGTGTGCGCGGCAGCAAGGGTGGCGAACGCACTTTGATGCTGGCTTTGAATCGTCTGCCGGTCGACGTCAATGTGGCAAATGCATTCGACACCATCGGCTTGAAGCCTTTGCCGCCACCGCCGATCGCCGCAACGGTGGAGCACGGCGATCCCGCCGAGCGCGCGGGAATGCATCCGGGAGATCACATCCTCGCGATCAACGGCCATTCCGTCTCCAATTTCGAGGACATCAGCGAGACGATCAAGGCGCAAGTCAAACAATCGCCCCGGCTGCAATTCCGGATCGAGCGCAACGGAAGTGAACTGACGCTGCCGGTGACAGCGAAATGGACCGATCCCGGCGATGGCGGCGGCGCGCGCTGGGTAGTCGGCATCGGCGCACCCAAACCTCCGGCCGCGATTACGCGTTACGGGCCGCTGCGGGCGCTGGGCGAGAGCCTGGCGTCGGCGTGGCAAACCACTTCCACCACGTTCACGATGATCGGCAAGATGCTGATCGGTCACGCATCGACCAAGAATCTGTCGAGCGTCATCACGATCGCGCAGGCGGCAAACACCTCGGCGCAAATGGGCCTGGGGTGGTTCCTGTCGTTTCTCGCGCTGGTGTCGCTGAGCCTGGGCATCCTCAACCTGCTGCCCATCCCGATCCTGGATGGCGGACACCTGCTGTATTACCTGATCGAAATGATCAAGGGCAGCCCGCTGTCCGAGCGCGCGATGGTGGCGGGCCAGTACGTGGGCATGGTGTTGCTGGTGATGCTGATGGGCTTGGCTTTCTACAACGACATCCTCAGGCTGGCATCCTGATGCCCGCGGCCAGCCATGCATCCGCGCCGTTGAACGAGTCCGCAGCGGACTTGTCAAATCGCCTCTGAAGCGAGCTTTCCCGCGCAAACTATGGCAGGATGCGCGGTTTCGTAACCCGATCACTTCTCGAGTGGCTTGAAAACGTAGCGAGCGAAGTCAGGTCGCGCGCGCCGGAGCGCAGGTCGAAATCTTTGCGCTTATGCGATGCCTTGAATGGCATCGCATGCAAAGATTGAGGATGAGGCAAGGATGCCGATTGGAAGCAGCACCAGGGATGATTGCTCGCCTCGACCCGAGCACCGCCGCGCGCAAGATGACGAGCGCAGTAGTTTTCAAGCCACTCCTATTGGACGAACGATGAAGCGAATCGCCGCCTTGATCCTGCTCGCCAGCCTTGCCGCGCAGGCTTACGCCTTCGAGCCGTTCACGGTGAAAGACATCCGCGTGGAAGGGCTGCAACGCATCGCCGCAGGCACCGTGTTCAGCTATCTGCCCGTGGAGATCGGACAGACGATGGACGATGCCAAGGCGCAGCAGGCGATCCGTGCCCTGTTCAAGACCGGGTTCTTTTCCGATGTGCAGATTGAGCGGCAGGGCGACATCCTGGTCGTGAAGGTCACCGAGCGCCCCTCCATCGCCTCGCTGACCATCCACGGCAACAAGGACATCAAGACCGACCAGCTCGAAAAGGGATTGAAGGATGCGGGACTTTCCGCCGGCGATACCTTCGATCGCCAGACGCTGGACGAGGTGAAACAAGAACTGGTGCGGCAGTACAACAACCGCGGCAAATACAACGTCTCGATAGAACCGCACGTCACCAATCTCGACCGCAACCGCGTGGCGATCGACATCGAAATCCGCGAAGGCAAGGCGGCCAAGATCGAGTGGATCAACATCGTCGGCAACAACGCGTTCACCGACCAGCAAATCCTGGACAACTGGGAATCGGGCACACCCAACTGGACATCGTGGTATTCCAACAACGACCAGTATTCGCGCGAGAAGCTGTCGGGCGACCTGGAAAAGCTCTCCTCGTTCTACCTGGATCGCGGTTATGCGGATTTCGCGATCGATTCCGCGCAGGTCACCATTAGCCCGGACAAGCGCGGCATCTACATCGCCGCGGCGATCAAGGAAGGCGAGGTCTACACCATTTCCGGCGTCCATCTTCTCGGCGATCTGATCCTGCCCGAACAGTCGCTGCGCGGCCTGTTGCGCGTCAAGGACGGCGACGTGTTCGACCGCCACAGCATCGAGCTGTCTTCCGACGCGATCACCAGCGTGCTCGCCAACATCGGCTACGCGTTCGCGAAGGTGACGCCGGTGCCGAAGATCGGCAAGGAACACCGCACGGTGGATCTGTCCTTCTATGTGGAGCCTGGACAGCGCGTGTACGTGCGGCGGATCAACTTCAAAGGCAACACCAGCACCGAGGACCAGGTGCTGCGCCGCGAGATGCGCCAGTTTGAGGGCGCGTGGTATTCGCAGGCGGCGATCGACCGTTCCAAGGTCCGGCTGCAACGCCTGGGTTACTTCAAGAGCGTGAAGATCGACACCGCCAAGGTGCCGGGCACCACCGATCAGGTGGACCTCAACGTCAGCGTGGAAGAGGAGTCCTCCGGCCAACTGGTCTTCGGTGTCGGCTACTCGCAGGTATCCGGCATCATCCTCTCCACCTCGGTTTCGGAGAACAACTTCCTCGGCACCGGCGACAAGGTTTCCGCGTCGCTCGAAAGGAGCTTGTTCCTCAAGCAATATCAGGTGTCGTACCTCAACCCGTACTTCACCGACAGCGGGATCAGCCTGGGCTACAACCTCAGTTATCTCGAACTGAACCAGCAAGAGGCGAACATCGCGAGCTACCTGTCCAACGACGCCTCGTTCTCCACGACCCTCGGCCTGCCGATCAGCGAAACCGACACCATCAATCTCGGTCTGGGCTACAGCAAGAACCAGATCCAGGTCATCCCGGGTTACACGCCGGTGGCCTTCATCGACCAGTTGAACCAGATCGGCCACTACACCATCCGCGACACCACGCTCAATGTCTCGTGGGGCCACGACACCCTCAACAAGTATTTCAAACCGACCCGCGGCGGCATCCAGACCTTCGGCGCCGAAGTGGCGCTCCCGGGCGCGACGGTGGAGTACTACAAGCTGTCGGCGAGCTCGCGCAACTATTTCGAATTGCCCAAGGGTTTCGTCGGCCTGCTGAGCGGCTCGATCGGCTACGGCAAGACCTACGGCAACAGCGGCAATCTGGATGTGCCCTTCGCCGACAGCACCGGCCAGATTCGCACCCTCACCTTCCCGTTCTTCGAGAATTTCTACGCGGGCGGTGTGCGCGACGTGCGCGGTTTCCAGGACAACACGCTCGGTCCGCGCGTGTGCTCGGGTCTGATCAAGAATGGAGTGCCCGATCCCACGGCGATCGCGGTCGGCGATCATTGCAACGGCGGTCCGTTCTTCAATCCGCAGCCGATCGGCGGCGCGTTCAAGATCCTCGGCACCGCCGAATTGCGCCTGCCTTTCTTCAAGGACAACGACAAGGCCGCGCTATCGGTCTTCACCGACGTGGGCAACGTCTTCACCAGCTATCAGGACTTCAAGGCCAGCGAGTTGCGGGCATCTGCCGGTATCTCGCTGCAATGGCAGGCGCCGGTCGGACCAATCGTGATCAACCTCGCCTTCCCGGTCCACGACAAACCGGAAGACAAGCCGTTCATTGAACATCTGCAGTTCGCGTTCGGAACAACCTTTTGACGGCGGATCGGGACCCGCCCTACGGGGATGGTCGTGAGCCAATCACCCGCATACCGGATCGAGGAATTGGCCGAGCGCTTCGGCCTGGAGCTTCGCGGCAACGGCGATGCCGTGATCCGCGGCGTCGCCACACTCGCTGGTGCGCGCGGCGATCAGCTCGCCTTTCTCGCCAATCCGCGTTACCTCCGCCCGTTGCGCGGCACGCGCGCGGGCGTAGTCGTTTTGCGCGAGGAACATTCGACGCAATGCCCCGTGCCCGTACTGATCGCGGGCGATCCCTATCTCGCCTACGCGAAGATCGGCGCGTTGTTCGATGAGATTCCCGCGACGCAACCTGGCGCGCATGCGAGTGCGGTGATCGAAGCCGGTGCACGCGTCAACGCCGGCGCCAGCATCGGAGCGTTCTGTCATGTTGCAAGCGACGCGGTCATCGAAGACGGGGTGGTGCTCGGTCCGCACTGCATCGTGGGCCCGGGCTGCTTGGTCGGCGCGCAATCGAGACTGGTCGCGCGCGTAACCTTGGTGACGCGCGTGATGCTCGGCAAGCGCGTGCTGATCCATCCCGGTGCGGTGCTGGGCGCGGACGGTTTCGGCATCGCCAACGAGCAAGGCCGTTGGGTAAAGGTGCCGCAACTGGGCGGCGTGCGGATCGGCGACGACTGCGAGATCGGCGCCAACACCACCATCGACCGCGGCGCGTTGGAAGACACCGTGCTCGAGGAAGACGTGCGGCTGGACAACCAGATCCAGATCGCGCACAACGTCTTCATCGGCGCGCACACCGCCGTCGCGGGTTGCGCGGCAGTCGCCGGCAGCGCGCGCATCGGCCGCCATTGCCTGATCGGCGGCGCGGCCGGTGTGCTCGGCCATCTCGAGATCGCCGACCGCGTTACCATCACGGCGATGAGCCTGGTCACCCACTCGATTCGCGAGCCCGGCGAATATTCCTCGGGTACGCCGTTGCAAGAGAATCGTGCGTGGCGAAAGAATGCCGCGCGGTTCAAGCATCTCGATGAACTGGCGCGCCGGCTCGGCGAAATGGAAAAACCCGCTGCACCGCACAGGGGCGAGAAATGAACGAATCCGCGGCATCCGTGACGCTGCCGGTCGATGCCGAGCGCATCGCGTCGATCCTGCCGCATCGCTATCCATTCCTGCTGGTGGATCGCGTGATCGAGCTGGAGCCGAACAAGCGGCTGGTCGCATTGAAGAACGTCACCTTCAACGAGCCGTTCTTCCAGGGACACTTTCCGGGACACCCTGTGATGCCGGGCGTGCTGATCGTGGAAGCGCTGGCGCAAGCATCCGGTTTGCTGATCGGCCTCTCCGGCACTGGCGTGCAAGGCGACAAGCTGTTCTATCTCGCCAAGGTCAACGATGCGCGCTTCAACAAACCGGTGTGCCCCGGCGATCAGTTGCGGCTGGAGGTGCAACTGAAGCGGCTGATCAAGAGCATGGGCATCTTCACCGCGCGCGCGCTGGTGGACGGACACGAAGTCGCGAGCTGCGAACTGATGTGCGCGGAACGCGGCGCGTGAGCATTCATCCCACCGCGATCATCGATCCGCGCGCGCGGCTCGCCGCGGACGTCGGCGTCGGGCCGTATAGCGTGATCGACGCGGAAGTCGAAATCGGCGAAGGTTCCAGCGTGGGCGCGCACGCGCTGATCGAAGGGCCGACCAGGATCGGCCGCGGCAACCGCATCGGCGCATACGCCGCAATAGGCGGCGATCCGCAGGACAAGAAATATCACGGCGAACGCAGCGAACTGGTGATCGGCCACGGCAATACCATCCGCGAATTCGTCACCATCAACCGCGGCACCGGCGAAGGCGGCGCCACCCGCATCGGCGACGACAACTGGATCATGGCCTACGTGCACGTGGCGCACGATTGCACGATCGGCAGCCACACCATCCTCGCCAACAACGCCACGCTCGCCGGCCACGTCGAGATCGGCGATCACGTGGTACTGGGCGGGTTCTGCGGCGTGCACCAGTTCTGCAAGATCGGCGCGCACGCGTTCGCGGCGATGTTCGCGGCGATCAACCGCGATGTTCCCCCGTTCGTTTATGCCGCCGGGCAGTTCGCGGAGCCGCGCGGGGTGAATGCCGAAGGCCTGAAGCGGCGCGGCTTTTCCACCGAGCGCATCGGGGCCATCCGGCGCGCCTATCGCACGCTGTACATGTCGCACAAGACGCTGGACGAAGCGCGCGCAGCACTGGCAGAACAGGCGAAAACCAGCGAAGACGTGCGCGCGTTCTGCGAGTTCATTGATCGCAGCGAAAGGGCGTTGGTGCGGTGAAGCGGGTTGGGGATTGGCGGCTGGGGCGCAAAAATCGAACCGATGTCCAATCTTGTGACGTAATGACAAAAGAACGAGACGCCAGCGCGACTCCAGAATCACGAGGGAGCCCGAGCGAAGCGCCCCAGCCCCTCGCCCCTAGTCCCCAGTCTCCCGTGTTCGCCCTCGTCGCCGGTGAGGACTCGGGCGACCAGCTCGGCGCCGAACTGATCGCGGCATTGCGCGCGATTCACCCGCAGGCGCGTTTTGTCGGCGTCGGCGGCCCGCGCATGCGCGAGGCCGGTTTCGAATCGTGGTACGACATCTCGGAGTTGTCGGTGATGGGCGTGGCCGAAGTGCTGCGCCACCTGCCGCGGCTGCTTCGATTGCGGGCATCGCTGGCGAAGCGGTTGATCGCACTGAAGCCGGACATCTTCATCGGCGTTGATGCGCCGGATTTCAATCTCGGCCTCGAGAAGAAGCTGAAACGCCTCGGCATTCGCACCGCGCACTACGTCAGCCCGTCGATCTGGGCCTGGCGCGAGAAGCGCGCGACGAAGATCGGCGAGAGCGCTGATCGCGTGCTGTGCTTGTTTCCGATGGAGCCGCCGATTTACGAGAGGTACGGTGTGGATGCGCGTTTCGTCGGACATCCGCTGGCCGATCGTTTCCCATTGGTGAGCGACCGCGAAGCCGCGCGCGCGGAATTGAACCTGGCGCAGGATGCGCCGGTGCTCGCCGTGTTGCCAGGCAGCCGCAGGTCGGAAATCCAGCGGCTCGGTGCGATTTTTCTCGATGCCGTTGCCCGCGTGCGTTCGGAAATGCCGGATTTGCAGATCGTGATTCCGGCGGCGAATGGGCGGTGTCGTCGCGAGATCGAGAAGCTGCTGGAATCGGATGCGGCGGGCTGGGGACCGGCGGCGGGGGCGCAAAAATCGGACGCCGGTGCCAGCTTGAAAAAGCCCGACAACACAGCGCGACAAGAAAGCACCGATGCGGAGCGCCCCAATTCCCAATCCCCAGTCCCCAATCCCCTGCTTCTTTCTGGCCAGTCGCATCGCGCGATGGCCGCTGCCGACGCGGTGCTGCTTGCCTCCGGCACGGCGGCCTTGGAAGCGATGCTGGCCAAACGGCCGATGGTGGTTGCGTATCGCATTTCGTCGCTTACTTATAGCATCGTGCGCGGACTGAAGCTGCTGAAGACCGATCTCTATTCCCTGCCCAATGTCCTGGCCGCGCACAGGCTCGTGCCCGAACTGATGCAGGACGACTGCACGTCCGAAAACCTCGCCACCGAGGTACTGCGTCTGCTGCGCGAGCCGGGTCGCCGTGCGTTGGTGGTCGGCGCTTTCGAACGCATGCACCTCTCGCTGCACGCGGGCGGCGGTGCCGCTGCGGCCGCCGCGCGTGCGGTCACCGAACTGTTACCGGCTGAACGCTCGCGACCGGGCTCTTGACGCGCCGCCGCGGCGTGCCGAGCATCCGCGCATGCGACTGCCGTCCCTGCTCGAACTGCGCGTGCGTTACCCATTGCTGCTGTGCTTCGGCGCAGTGCTGTTCGTCTGTGCCTTTGTCAATGGACCATTGACCGAAGGCACCAGCGTCGAATCCGCTTTCGCGGCCGCGATCCTCTGCGCACTGGTGCTGGTCGCGATTGCGTTGTCCGGCCGGATCGCTTTCGGACTGATCGCGGGCTCCATGCCGATGCTGCTGCTGGAAATCGCGGCCAACCTGAAATTCAAATATCTCGCCACGCCGCTGCTGGCGCCGGATCTGTACTACTACTTCAACTGGCAGACCGTCGAAACGCTGCTCAATTATCCATTGCTGATCGCGGCCATCATCGCCGCGTTGATCATCGTGCCGCTGCTCCTGAGCGCCGCCTGGCGCAGCGAGATCAGACCGCCAGGCAACTGGAGCATGCGCGGCATGCGCGCATTCGGAACGGCTGCCGCGATCCTCGCTCTGATCGTGGCGATGAATCCCGCCGGCCCCTTCGCGGAAGTACACGCAAAGGGAATGTGGCTGGCTATGAACGACGACAGCTTCGTGTCGGATTTCCTGATTTCGTTCCGCAGCACGCGCGTGGTCGCACCGAGTTTCGACGCGGCCGATGCAAGCCGCTTCGACTGGCGCGATGCCCCGTCTGCTGCGAGCGCTACGCAACCGAAGCCCGATATCGTTGCAGTGCTGGAAGAAAGCACCTTCGACCCACGCATGCTGACCGCGTGCTCGCTGCCGAGCGTGTGCTACTACCGCATGTTCCAGCCTGATGCGAACACGCTGGCGCACGGCTGGCTGGAAGTCCACACCTGGGGCGGCGGCACTTGGACCACGGAATTCGCTTTCCTCTCCGGCTTGTCGCACGATCTGTTCGGGCCGGCGGGCATCTACGCGCCGTTCAACCTCGCGCCGCGTATCCGCTACACGCTGGCGCGCGCGCTGCACGAGGACGGCTATCGCACCGTCGCGATCTATCCCACAGACGGCGATTTCCTCAACGGCCGCGCTGCCTACGCGGATTACGGTTTCGACGCATTCTATGGCGGCGAACAGTTGGGCCTGGGCTGGCACTCCACCGATGCCGATCTGATGCGGGTGTTCCAGCGCGTGTTCGCCGCGGAAAAACAGAAGGCGCACGGCAAGCC
>DATFCO010000209.1:0-4118 GCA_035253005.1 Rhodanobacteraceae bacterium | reverse complement strand
GCGCCGGCTTCGACCAGCTTCTTCAGCATGGCTTCGGCGTCGGCCTTGGCCACGCCTTCCTTCACGGCCTTGGGAGCGGCTTCCACCAGGTCCTTGGCTTCCTTCAGGCCCAGGCCGGTGATCGCGCGCACGGCCTTGATCACCTCGACCTTCTTTTCGCCGAACGAGGCCAGGACCACGTTGAACTCGGTCTTTTCCTCGGCAGCGGCGGCACCGCCGCCGGCGGCCGGGGCGGCGGCCACGGCCACCGGGGCCGCGGCGGAAACGCCGAACTTCTCTTCCATCGCCTTGACCAGCTCCATCACCTCGACGAGGGATTTGGAGGCGATCGCATCGATGATCTGCTCATTGCTCAGTGACATGACTCATTGCTCCTGAAACGATTGGATGGTTGAACGTTTGTCCGAACTCGCGATGCCTACGCCGCTTGCTTCTGCTGACCGGCCGCGTTGATCACACGCGCGATCTGCGAAGCGGGCTCGGCCAGCACGCGCACCAGCATGGTGGCGGGCTGCACCATCACGCTGAGCAGCATCGACAGCGCCTGTTCGCGCGTCGGCAGCGAAGCCAGCACATCGACGTGCGAGGCGGGATACGCCTTGCCGCCGATCGCCACCAGCTTCGGCTTCAACTGGTCGTTGGCCTTGGCGTACTCCTTCACCAGCCGCCCGGCGGCACCGGGATCCTCGGTCGAAAAGGCATACAGCAGCGGACCGACGAGTTGCTCTTTCGTGCACTCGTATTCGGTACCGTCCACCGCGCGCCGCACCAGCGTGTTCTTCATCACCTTCAGGAACACACCGGATTCGCGCGCCTTCTTGCGCAGCTCCGTGAGCTGACCGACCGTGAGACCCGCGTACTCCGCGGCGACCAGCGAATGCGCCTTGGCAGCGACAGTCGCGAGTTCGGCAACGAGCTCTTTCTTTGCAGCCAGATTGAGCGCCATTGCTTTCTCCGAAGGATTGCCGCGCCTCGTGCGCGAAAATCCGAAACGCAAAGCGGACGATGGAATCCATTCCGATCCGCCGACGTCTCATCGACGTCTGCCTTGGTGGCCGCTCGCGTCAACCTGTCCAACGGAAACGCTTGCGGGCGACACCCTCTGCGCAGGTTTGCGGGCTCTCGCGACCCCGCCGATTAAGACTTGCGGACCGATGTTGCCGATCCGCTCGTCGCCTGCGGTCTTTGACGGCTGTCGTCGCGATGTTCCGCAACGGTCGCCCTCAAATAGGCCGGGATTGGGAAATCGGAAATGGAGAATCGAAAGAGCAAATGCACCACGTGGCGCGCTTTTCTGATTCCCGATTCCCGATTCCCGATTCCCGATTCCCGATTCCCGATTCCCGATTCCCGATTCCTGATTCCCGATTCCCTATTCCCGTAATTCAATGCGCCGGCGTGGTCGTCAGCGTGGACGTATCCACCGCCACGCCCAAGCCCATCGTGCTCGACACCGACACTTTCTGGAGATACTGACCTTTGGCCGTGGACGGCTTGGACTTCATCAGGTCGGCGATCAGCGCGTCGAGGTTTTCCTTCAGCGCATTGACTTCGAAATTCACCTTGCCGATCGAGCAGTGCACGATGCCGGCCTTGTCGTTGCGGTAGCGCACCTGGCCGGCCTTGGCGTTCTTCACCGCGCCGACCACGTCCGGCGTCACGGTGCCGACCTTCGGGTTCGGCATCAGCCCGCGAGGACCGAGCAACTGGCCGAGCTTGCCGACCACGCGCATCGCATCGGGCGTGGCGATCACCACACCGAAATCGATGTCGCCTTCCTGCATCTTCGTGGCGAGATCATCCATGCCGACCGCGTCGGCGCCAGCGGCTTTCGCGGCCTCGGCCTTCTCGCCGGGCGGGCAGAACACCGCCACGCGCACCGTTTTGCCGGTGCCGTGCGGCAGCACGGTCGAACCGCGCACGCCCTGGTCCGACTTCTTGGCATCGATGCCCAGCCGGATCGCCACGTCAACGGATTCCACGAACTTCGTTTTGGAGTTGTCCTTCAGGATTTTCAAGGCCGTCTCGACCGGATAGGTCTTGCCCGGTTCGACCGCGTTCTGCATCGCCTTGAAGCGTTTGCTGATCTTCGCCATGTCAAACGCCCTCCGTGTTCAGACCCATGCTGCGCGCGCTGCCGGCGATGGTGCGCACGGCGGCGTCCAGATCCGCAGCGGTGAGATCGGGCTGCTTCTGCTTGGCGATGTCTTCCAGTTGCTTGCGCGTGACCTTGCCGACCTTCTCGGTGTTCGGGCGCTTGGAGCCCGATTCGATGCCCGCGGCCTTCTTCAGCAGGATGGTCGCCGGCGGCGTCTTGGTGATGAAGGTGAAGCTGCGATCCGAATACACGGTGATGATGGTCGGGATCGGCAGACCCGGCTCCATCTTCTGCGTGGCCGCGTTGAACGCCTTGCAGAACTCCATGATGTTGAGACCGCGCTGACCCAGCGCCGGACCGACCGGCGGCGAAGGATTGGCCTGACCGGCCTTCACTTGCAGCTTGATGTAGCCTGTGACTTTCTTTGCCATTGCTTTTGCTCCTGGAGTTCAAACGTCTGCACGTTCGATGCGAACTGCGGGACTCCTCCTTCGTTGAAAAGTGAGACGTGAGAAGTAAGACGTGAGACGTAAAGCTAGGCTGCTCTTCGTCTGACGTCTAACGTCTTACGCTTTTTCCACCTGCCCGAACTCCAGTTCCACCGGGGTCGAGCGGCCGAAAATCAAAACCGCCACGCGCAGGCGGCTCTTCTCGTAATTGACTTCCTCGACCACGCCGTTGAAGTCGTTGAACGGGCCATCGGTGACGCGCACCATCTCGCCCGGTTCGAACAACACCTTCGGCCGCGGTTTCTCCACGCCTTCCTTGACGCGGCTCAGGATCGAATCGGCCTCGGAATCCTTGATCGGCAGCGGCTTGTCGGCGGTGCCGCCGATAAAGCCCATCACCTTGGGCGTTTCCTTGACCAGGTGCCAGCATTCGTCGTCGATGCGCGGCGCGCGTGCGTCGCCGCCGGTCTCGATCTGCACCAGCACGTAGCCGGGGAAGAACTTGCGCTCGCTCTTGCGCTTTTGTCCCGCGCGCATCTCCACCACTTCCTCGGTCGGCACCAGCACTTCGCCGAACTTGTCCTGCATGTTCGCCCGCGCAATGCGCTCTGTGAGCGCGCGCGCGACCTGATGCTCGAAGCCGGAATAGGCGTGCACCACGTACCAGCGTTTGTTGTTCGCTTCTTCGCTCATGTACCGATCTTCAGCAGGTGGTCGAGGATGGCCCACTTCAGAAAGACGTCGATCAGGCCGAGCAGCACGCTCAGGACTACCACGACCAGGATCACGACCGCCGTGGTACGGATGGTTTCCTGTCGCGTCGGCCAGACCACCTTGCGCATTTCGAACTGCGTTTCGCGCAGGTACTCGCGCACCGCGCGTCCGGGCGCGGTGAACGCCGCGACGGCACAAGCCGCCACAATGGCCGCCGTGACGCCGATCAACCGCAGTGGCGACGATGCGTTGGCATACCAGTAATAGCCCGCAATGCCCGCTGCCAGCAGCAGCACCGCCAGCGCCAGCTTGGCCATGTCGACGACGTTGATGCCGCCGGCCCGTTCCACTTTCGCGTTCATCTGTTTCCGATTTTTGTTCGGCGCATCCGCCACATCGATTTCCAATTCGCGGCTTTTGATCTACAGCCCTCTTGAGTCAAGGGGGCGAACTTTCGCGGAGCGAAAGTTGGGGGTTGTGGAAGCCTGATCAACGTCGCTTAGAACTTAAGCCCTGCAATTTGAAAAGTGGTGGCCTAATGGCACGCCAGGAGGGACTCGAACCCCCAACCTGCGGTTTTGGAGACCGCCGCTCTGCCAATTGAGCTACTGGCGTGTGACAGCGGTAGTGGGAAGTGGGCCGCTCGCTTGCGCTCGCTCAGTGGGAAGTGGCGCAATCGCTTTTACTTCCCACTTCCTACTCCCCACTCCCGCTTCTTACTCAATAATCTTCGTCACCACACCCGCACCCACGGTTCTTCCGCCTTCGCGGATGGCGAATCTCAGCCCTTCCTCCATCGCGATCGGGTGGATCAGGCTCACCGTCATCTTCACGTTGTCGCCCGGCATCACCATCTC